>DNFL01000230.1 GCA_003486945.1 Hyphomonas sp.
AGATCTCAAAACGCCAACAGAACATGCAACGGGCATTTCCCGATTCCCTCGACCTGCTGCTGATCTGCGTGGAAGCCGGCATGTCGATCGAGCATGCGTTCCGTCGCGTGAGCGTGGAGATTGTTGGCCAGTCTGTGGCTCTGGCCGAAGAATACGCACTGGTGACGGCCGAACTCTCCTACCTGCCCGATCGCCGCACGGCCTACGAGAACCTTGCCATCCGCACCGGCATGGAATCGATCAAGTCGGTCAGCACGGCGCTGGTGCAGGCAGAGAAGTACGGCACACCGGTTGGCAGCGCGCTACGCGTCCTGGCCCAGGAGGGCCGCGACATGCGCATGAACGAAGCAGAAAAGAAGGCAGCCGCACTGCCCCCGAAACTGACGGTGCCGATGATCCTTTTCTTTCTTCCCGTCCTGTTCGCCGTGATCCTGACACCGGCCCTGACGCAGGTCTTTGGCTGGCAGTGATCTGCGGTCGGAGACCCCCTGAAACAGCCTGTGCGACTGCCTCGGACAGGCGAGACAGCTTCACTCTTGCAGGCACGCCCATAGACGACGCGGTGTAGCCATGAATGTGCGTTTCGTCGGCTACTTCCTCGCTGGAGCATTGCCGAAACTGGCCATGTTCCTCGCGTTGTTTCTGCTGGCCAGACATCTTGATCCCGCCGAGACCGGGCTTTTTGTCCTCGTCATCACTCTTGGCGAAGTGATCGAGATGACAGCGGGAACATGGCTGCGCATCTATGTCCTGAAGGCTGAAGCAGGCCGCAAGACCATTGGCCCATACCGCGTCGGTCGGTTTCTCGTCCTTGCGCTGGCCATGCTCGCCATGGCGCTGCTGGTGTCGCTGCCGATCGCGGCTATCATCGCGCCGGGCCGATTCTGGACCTTTGCAGGCGCTACTTGCGCCTATATCGCCGCTTTTGCCGCGCTCCGCCATGCGCATACGGTCCTCCAGATCCTGGAGTCGCATGTGGTCTTCATTCTCGCAGAGATCGCGCGCAGCCTGCTCATCGTCGCCTGCGTTCTGGGCAGCCTTGCGACATGGCCGACATCTTTCGTGGCTCCCTCGCTCCTGGTAAGCGCCGCGACCGCCGCTACTGCCGTGATCAGTCTGCTCCTGGTTGCCTCACGTCTCCACGGTCCTCGTTTCACACTGGCCGGCATTCAGCCTGCCGTGATCTTCGGTGCACCCATCATCGCCGACGTTGTCATGAGCCTGGTCATCATCAACTTCGACCGCTTCGTGCTCAATCAAATGATCGGCCCGGCCGCCGTTGGCATCTATGCGCTCGCCTATGCGCTCGGGCGGCAACCGATCGAGTTCATCGCCGGTCCGCTCAACACTTATGCGCTTCCTGTTCTGTTTGCCGGCTACGAACATGGCGGAGAAGAGCGTGCACGCCAGATCCTGACGGGCCTGTGCATCACCCTGTTCATACTTTGCGCTGCGGTCCTCACGGGCATAACCCTGCTGGAGCAGCCCATAGCCAACGTGGCGCTCAGAATGGAGTACCGCGATGCGGCGGGACTGCTCATGCCGGTGATCACGTTTGCAGCCTGCCTGCTCGTCTTCAAGGCGTTCATTTTCGACAATGTCTTCCATATGCTGCAGAAGAACGACGAGAAGCTGGCTTCGGTCGCGCTCGCAACCGGCGTGGGCGTCGCGGCCACCATTCTGCTGGTCTACGTTGCCGGGATCAACGGGGCAGCCGCCGCGCTGGTGCTCTCCAGCGGCGTGGGACTTGCTGCAAGCGTGTATGTCAGCCGGCGCTTCTTCGTGTTCGCCATTCCGCTGCGACACTTCGCGATGATTGCGCTCGCGGCCTCTGGCTCGGGCGTGGCGCTTTCGCTGGCATCATGGGCAGTGTCTGCCTACGGCGATGGCGCTCGCATAGGCGCCGGATTCCTTGCGTTCTGTCTCTGCTACGCGCTGATGCTGAAACTTCAGGGCATTTCTCTCAAAGCCTTGGCGTCGACGCCCTGGGAGCCGTTCGATGCCCGAACAGGCAGCGAGCGACGGCCATCGGACAGCAACTTGCGGTAAAGCGTGACCTTGGCCTCCAGCGTCTTGCGGATGTCGTAGCGCGCTGCGGTACGCGCGCCGGCGGCCGCGAATTTCGCCCCGAGATCCGGCGTGGCGATCAGATGCTGCAGCTTGTCCGCGAGGTCGCGCGGGTTACCGACCTCGAAGAGCAAACCGTTGTCACCATGCCGGACGATGTCACGTGCCCCTCCGACAGAAGGAACGACCACGGGAAGATTTGCGGCCATCGCTTCGATGATGGCGATGCCGAAACCCTCCTGCCGGGACGACAGAACGAAGATATCCATGTCGGACAAGAGATTTTCGACATCCGTGCGATCCAGCTGAATCCTTACGTGATTCTCCAGATCGAGTTCCTTGATCAGGGACGTGACCATTTCAAAGTAGGCTGGGTCCGTCACGGATCCCGCCAGTGTACAGTCAATGTTCAGACCTCGGTCCAGACACAGGCGAACCGCGCGCAAGAGCACGTCCTGGCCCTTGACAGGCGCAAAGCGGCCAACCTGGACGAGGTGAACAGGCCGCCCCGGCGTTTGGTAAGCAGGCGAACGGATAAACTTTCGGAGATCGATTCCATTCTCGATCAGCGTCACGCGATCGCCTGTAATGGCGCGCGTTTCCTCAACGATGAATGGGGAGATCGCAACGGTCATGTCGACCATCGCCCGATAGGCCAAACGAGAGAGGCCGCGAATGCGAAGCGCCCCACCCTGCTCATGCTGGGTGTAGACAAGCTTCAGGCGCGGCCGTGCCAGCTTGGCGAGCATCCCCCAGAAGAGGCTGCCGTCGTTATGGGCATGGATTGCTTCGATATCATGCGTCCGGATCACACGCAGGATCGCGGCCAGGTATCTCGGATGGAGATGCCCTTCGCGTCGCGCCAGGTGATAGACAGGAACGCCGCTCCCTCTCAGTTCCGCCATCAGGCCAGGATCAATCGCCTCGTTCATGACGATCACGACAGGCCGGATGGCTGCACCGTCCGCTGCAGCCGTCATGGTCGAGACGAGAAGCCGTTCGGCGCCGCCAATCCTGAGCGACGAAATGAGGTGGATAACGCCCGGTGTGCGCGCTTGAGTGCCCCTCGCCATGGTCAAGCCGCCTTTTCGATGCGGCCCGCCAGACGAAGCATCATACTCCGCGTCAGCATCACTGCGAAGATGGCATTGGTTCGTGCATAGCGCCAGAACATGCGTCGCGGCTCCTGCATCATACGATACGCCCACTCTAGTCCAAGGCGCTGCCAGATGACCGGGGCGCGTCGCACATGTCCCGAAACCACATCGAACGTACCGCCCACACCCATGACGAACGGCGCCCCCATGCGGGCACGCCAGGCCTTCATGAAGCGCTCCTTTCGCGGTGTCGGCATGGCGACGAACACGCAGTCAGCGCCGCTCTCCCGGATCGCATCCGCAATCGCGGCATCGTCTTCCGTCTTGAAGTAGCCATGATGAC
>DNFL01000282.1:0-378 GCA_003486945.1 Hyphomonas sp.
CTTTTGCACCCTTTTTTCTGCGGTGATGGCTATGTGGCGCCTTGTTGAAAAGGACAAAGGGAAACAGGTGTGGGGGGGCTTATATTCCTACTCCGGTTCAACCTCATTCAAGTGGGTGTTTCCGCTCGCTTTACTGAACATCTGGTTCATTTTCGCTCACCTAGCGAACCTCCCGGCAGTTGTGAGAATTCCGCCGATGGCTGTCGCTCAAGATAACTACTCCTGACGCCAAATGGCGCGGAGCTTCCGGTGGACCTGACCTATGCCTACACGCCGCGCGCGCAGATCGCCTCGATCAACGACCAAAGCGCGCCCAATATCGACCAGGCGTTCACCTATGACGGCATTGGCCGTCTGACGGCGAGCACGGGGCCGTGG
>DNFL01000282.1:593-5650 GCA_003486945.1 Hyphomonas sp.
CTGACGGCGAGCACGGGGCCGTGGGGCGCGGGCACGCTCCTGTTGCTACACAAATTGCTGCACAAGTCGCTACGCACGAACTTCTATAACTTAATAAAATCAGGCGCATAGGAGCATATCGGTCCTCGGACGACGCCCTCCTCCTCCGCCACGCGCAGGCTAGACTTTCAGCCATCCTGCTGTTTGGGCGAGCACCCAGAGGCCGAGAATGAGGAACAGGCCCGCCGCTGTGTAGCGCACGACGCTCAAGGGCACGACTTTCAGCACGCTGTTTCCGAGCAGAACTGCCGGCACATTCGCCAGCATCATGCCTAACGTTGTGCCGAGCGTGACCATGATGACATCATGGAACCGGGCGCCGAGGGCCACCGTCGCCACCTGTGTCTTGTCACCCATCTCGACGAGGAAGAAGGCGATCAGCGTCGTTACGAAGGCGCCGAACCGGGAGGGTTTTTGTTCGTCGTCGTCCAGCTTGTCAGGGATCAGTGTCCAGGCGGCCATAGCAATGAAGGAGAACGCGATCAGATAGCGGAACCAGTCGCCTTCAAGGATTGACGCGACTTGCGAGCCGACGAGCGCTGCCAGGAAGTGGTTCGCCAATGTTGCTGCTAAGATGCCGGCAATGATGGCGAGCGGTTTGCTGAACCGCGTGGCGAGCACGATTGCCAGAAGCTGTGTCTTGTCACCGATCTCGGCAAGCGCGACCACGGCAGTGGACGTGAGCAGGGCATCCATGAAACTAAAACTCCGGGGCCGAGAGGTGTTGGCGATCCAACGGACATCACGCTGCCGCCCGACCCGGAACAGCAACACGACGCCATTGGTCTCGTCCAGACGGCCAGGCCGCCTTCTCGTGCCACGGCCTCTCGACCGAGTATGTTGACACGAAATCCTGCCCGCGAAGGCAGAGGGCTACTCCCCAGATGACCTGCGCGTTCTATGGCGCGCCGCAGGCCGATGCAACACGCAAATGCCTGCTCGCTCGCGCGGCGCAAGGTGAACGCAAATTAAGCAACTTTGTCGCGATAACCAAGACAATACTATTACGGGTTGTGACGCAGGAAGTGTGCGCATATGGTCGCAAGGGGAATCGGGTATTTTCCTTGAGCCTGTGCAGTTGTCGCTTTTAAATAGGCGGAGCTGACAGGTTTCAGAACGGAGCCGGGCCAGAAGGGCAAGCATCGCGTGCCGGACTATTTGAAGAGAGCGGTAGAAGCACCGCGCGAAGCGGTTTGGCTGGCTCTCAAGGCGGGCGAGGCGCCGCGCATCGTTTCGGTGGGCGGCGAAAAGCCTACGGAGGCGGCTGCATTCGCCCTTCCCCCGATCTATCCCGAATGGCTTGGAGACCGTGCCTTTCTCGCGGCGCATGGTGCGCGTTTCCCTTATGTCGTCGGAGAGATGGCTCGCGGCATCGCAACCCCGCGCATGGTGATCGAGGCCGTGCGGGCCGGGTGTCTGGGCTTTTATGGAAGCGCCGGCCTGCCGCTGGATGAAATCCGCAGGGGCATTGGCGAGATCCGCTCTGCCCTTTCCGCTGATCAGATTGCCTGGGGTGCAAACCTTATCCACTCGCCGCAGGAACCTGGCCAGGAAGCGGCGGTTGTGGACCTGTTCCTGAAGGAAGGCGTGCGGCGCGTTTCAGCATCCGCCTTCATGCGCCTGACCCCGGATGTGGTGCGCTACACGGCGCTCGGTCTGGAGCGAGGGGCCGACGGCAGCATCACGCGCCGCAATCACGTTTTCGCAAAAGTCTCGCGCGCTGAGGTTGCAGAGCCCTTCATGTCGCCTGCGCCTGAGAAGATGCTGCGCGACCTCGTTGCCGCCGGGAAAATCAGCGAGGCGCAGGCGGAGCTCGCGAGCAAGGTTTCTGTCGCTGCGGACATCACGGCCGAGTCCGATTCTGGTGGGCATACGGACAATCGCCCGGCGACTGTGCTGTACACCTCGCTCAGCGCGGCGCGCGCCCGGGCTGCGGCGCGCCATGGGCTGGATGAGAACGCGATCCGTATCGGGCTTGCAGGCGGCCTTGCTACGCCGGCCTCTGTGGCGGCTGCGTTCCAGCTTGGCGCGGCCTATGTGCTGACCGGATCGGTGAACCAGTGCACGGTCGAATCCGGCCTTTCAGAAGCCGGACGAAAATTGCTCGCCAAAGCCGGCCCAGCGGATGTCGCGATGGCGCCAGCGGCGGATATGTTCGAACAGGGCGTCGAGGTGCAGGTTCTGAAACGGGGTACGTTATTCGCAATGCGCGGGAAGAAGTTCCAAGGCTTCTATCGCAGCGGTGCCAGCTACGAGACAATGGCGGACACGGATCGCAAATGGGTTGACGATGTGCTCGGTGAGCCGTTCGAGGCAGCGTGGAGCGCGACGCGCGGATACATTCAGAAGGTCAATCCGGCCGAAGCGGCGCGCGCCGAAAAGGATGGCAACAAGCGGCTTGCCCTCGTGGCGCGCCGCTATCTGTTCCAAGGTGCACAATGGGCGCGCGAGGGTGATCCGAAACGAACGGCGGATTACCAGATCTGGTGCGGCCCGGCGATGGGCGCGTTCAATGAGTGGGCCGCTGGCACGCCGCTAGAGCCCGCCGAAGCGCGCACCGTTCGCCAGATCGCCCTAAACCTGCTCGAAGGCGCCGCGCGCTTCACCCGCGCAGGCCAGCTTCGCGCGTCCGGAATTCCCGTTCCGGCGCAACTTTTTGCCTTTGCCCCGCGTATATTCAATTAGCAGATGACAGAGCGCCGTCCTCCCCGAACCAGACCTGCCGCCGAACCGATCGCCATCGTTGGCATCGGCGCCATATTCCCGGGCCGTGGAGATACGACAGGCTTCTGGCGCGATATCTTCGAAGGGCGCGACCTTATCAGTGATGTTCCGTCCACGCACTGGCTTATCGATGACTATTTCGACGCTAACCCATTGACGCCGGACAGGACCTATGGCCGCCGAGGCGGTTTCCTGTCGCCGGTGGCATTCGATCCGCTGGCCTTCGGCATTCCGCCGGCGCAATTGCAGTCAACGGATTCCGCCCAGCTCCTCGCGCTGATCGCCGCGAAGATGACGCTCGACGATGCTGAGAAGGATAGTGGCGGTCGGATCGACCGTTCACGGACGAGTGTGATCCTCGGCGTTGCTTCTGCTACCGAACTGACCGCCCATATGGCAGGCCGCCTACAGCGTCCGGCTTGGGTCAATGCGCTTCGCCAGTCTGGCCTTGCAGAGCCGGATGTGCAGGCCATCGCTGCCCGCATCGAAAACCACTACGCCGAATGGAAAGAGAGCACCTTCCCCGGCCTGCTCGGGAACGTGGTCGCAGGTCGCATCGCCAACCGGCTCGACCTTGGCGGCTCGAACTATGTGACAGATGCCGCCTGCGCCTCCAGCCTCTCTGCACTCCAAATCGCGATGCACGAACTCCGTGCCGGCGATTCCGACATGGTGCTGACGGGCGGTGTCGATGCACTCAACGACATCCTGATGTACATGTGCTTTTCGAAGACACCGGCTTTGTCGCCCACGGGCGATTGCCGGCCGTTCTCGAACGCTGCGGATGGCACAATGCTCGGCGAAGGCATCGGCATGCTGGCGCTGCGCCGGCTGGATGATGCGGAGCGCGATGGCAACCAGATCTACGCGGTCATTCGCGGAATCGGCGGCGGGTCTGATGGCAAGGGTACGGCGATCTACACACCGCTGCCATTCGGTCAGGCACGCGCGCTGCGACGTGCGTATGAGCAGGCAGGGTATGGCCCTGAGACGGTCGATCTTGTTGAAGCGCACGGCACAGGCACGCGCGCGGGTGACAAGGCAGAACTCGAAGGCCTGCACCTCGTTTTCGGCGAAGTGGCTGGCGAAGAGGGTCCGTGGTGCGCTGTCGGTTCCGTCAAATCCCAGATCGGTCATACGAAGGCCGCCGCCGGGGCAGCAAGCCTTCTGAAAGCCGTGGAAGCGCTGCGCCGCAAGGTTTTGCCGCCGACGATCAAGATAGAAGAGCCCGCCGAAGTAATCCGCGACAGCAAGTGCTTCTACATCAACACCGAAGCGCGCCCCTGGGTCTCGCCCGAGGGCCGGCCGCGCCGCGCGTCGGTCAGCTCCTTCGGCTTCGGCGGATCAAATTTCCACGTCACGCTGGAAGAATACACCGGCAAGGCCGCCAGCGTTGCGTCCCGCGTCCATCCGGCTGAACTCTACCTGTTCAGCGGCGGCAGAGCTGATGAACTTGCGCAGACCCTCGACATCATCGCCAATACGCCGCCTACGGAGGAAGCTTTTGCATTTGAAGCCGCGCAGACGCATGCCTCATTCGAAGCTGCCGCCGAAGCGCGCGCTGCCATTGTGGCGGCGACGCCGGACGAACTCACGACCAAAGCCCGGAAACTGTCCGACTTGCTGCGTGCCGGCTCACTCGGCAAATCGCCGCGACCGCAAGGCGTGAGTGCAACGCTCGGCCCGTCAAGCCCCGGCAAGATTGCGTTCCTGTTCTCAGGCCAAGGCAGCCAGTATCCCGGCATGGGGTCTGATCTCGCGATGGCCTTCCCGGCTGCACGCGAAGTCTGGGATGCTGCCGCCAGCCATCCCGTTACGGGCGATCTCGATCTGCACCGCCTCGCTTTCCCGCCGGCCGCGTTCGATCAGGTTGAGTTTGGCAACCAGCAACAACGCCTGACGCTGATGCAGCATGCGCAGCCCGCCATTGCGGCGGTCTCGCTGGCGCATCTCGCGCTGCTCTCAAAACTTGGCGTCGAAGCGGATATGGCAGGCGGCCACAGCTTCGGCGAGATCATGGCGCTTCACCTCGGCGGCGCGTTTGATGCAGAAACAGCGTTGGAGATTGCCGCTGCCCGTGGCCGCGAAATGGCGCACGCGGCGCGCATGACAGAAGGCGCGATGCTGGCCGTACAATGCCCGGCGGAGCGCATTGCTCCGCTTGTGCGCGAGATTGGTGGCGGCCTTGTCATCGCCAACGACAATGGCCCGAGCCAGGTCGTTCTTTCCGGTCCGTCCGCAATCATTCAGCAGGCGGAGCAACGTATCACCGCAGAAGGTATAAAGGCGCGCCG
>DNFL01000282.1:5862-6091 GCA_003486945.1 Hyphomonas sp.
GGAAGGCGCGCCGCCTGCCGGTCGCCACGGCCTTCCATTCGGAAATCGTCCAGCCGGCGGTCGAACCTTTCCGCTCAACGCTGGAAAGCCTGCGCCTGAAAAAGCCGCGCCTGCCAGTTTACGCGAACGCGACTGCTGAACCCTACAAAGCCAAAGCGGCGGACCTCCCTGCTGTAATCTCCGCACAACTCGCCTCTCCGGTCCTCTTTCGACAGCAGGTCGAAGCCAT
>DNFL01000282.1:6256-11133 GCA_003486945.1 Hyphomonas sp.
AGCTTCATCGACTACGTCAAGCAGGAGGCCACGGACGCGACCCGCATCTACCTGGACTCCGAGAACGCTTTCGACAGCAGGTCGAAGCCATGTACGCGGCAGGTGCGCGTACTTTTATCGAAGTCGGCCCGGGGAATGTCGTCTCTGGCCTCGTGAACGATACGCTGGGTGACCGCGACTACGCTGCGTTGTCCCTCGACAACAAACGCACCAATGGCGTCGCGCAATTTCTGTCGGTTGTTGGCGCGTTGAGCGTTGCCGGCATTGAACTCGACTTTGCCGCACTCTACGCGTCCGCGCCGGCGCCCGCGCCAAAGCCCGCGCCATCGAAACACGCCGTCATGCTCACGGGCGCAAATCATGACCGGCCATACCCTCCCAAAGATGGCGCCGCCGGCCGTGCGCCGCCAAACGCTGTCGCGACTCTTAAGCCAACTGCACCCCTCCCATCACCCCCGCCTCAGAGGACTGAGCCCCCCATGACCGACCCGCAAAACCGCGCTCAGGCACCACAAGCATCGCATGCATCATCGCCGATCGAGATCACGTCTCCGGTCGAACGGATCTGGAGCGAGGTATCGGGCCGGCATCAGGACTACCTGAACGCAATGGCCGATTCCCATCGTGCCTATCTCAACGCCGCCGCTGCTCTCTTGGGGCAGGCCGCGGTTCAACCGGTTGCGTCAGTTTCCGTGCCCCGGCTTCCAGCGGCGCAAGCCGCGCCTGCGCCTCAGCCCGCCGCCGCGCCACCTTCTCCGCCCGCGCCCAAGGCCAACGGATCAAACGGTGCGCACTCTTTTACACCGC
Source organism: Hyphomonas sp. (assembly GCA_003486945.1). Taxonomy (GTDB): domain Bacteria; phylum Pseudomonadota; class Alphaproteobacteria; order Caulobacterales; family Hyphomonadaceae; genus Hyphomonas. The sequence continues at coordinate 7,064 of DNFL01000282.1, forward strand.
CTCCAGCTCCGGCTGCGCCAAAGCCTGCTCCGTCCGCGCCCAAGCCCGCTGTCGCCGCCGCATCTCCTGCAATCGATGCCGCCGCGATTGTGCGATCCATCGTGTCCGAAAAGACCGGCTACCCGCCCGATATGCTCGATGCAGACATGGACCTCGAAGGTGAACTGGGTGTCGACTCCATCAAACAGGTCGAAATCCTCTCTGCCCTGCGCGACCGACTTCCGCACCTCCCGGAGATTGAGCCCGAACGGTTGGTCGAACTGCGCACAATTGCAGCGATTGCCGCCATGATAGACGCGGCCTCGCCCGGAGCTCCGGCTGCGCCAGCCGCACTGCACCTCAACGGTACGCCGCCTCCGGCCACTGCCGTTGCGAGGGCGCCCAGCGGTGCAGTTTCCGCAGATGTCATCCGTGCCTTGATCGCAGATAAAACCGGCTACCCGACGGACATGCTCGAAGATGACATGGACCTGGAAGGTGAGCTCGGCGTCGACTCGATCAAGCAGGTCGAAATACTTTCGGCCCTGCGCGATCAGTACCCTTCCCTCCCGGAAGTAGACCCTGAACATCTTGCAGAGCTGCGCACGATCCGGAAGATCGCCGATTTTTTTGCCTGAGGGATAGTGGGGAGAGCCGGGCCTCCCGCCATCCCCCTCTGCCCCATACCGATGCTGCGCCCTATCGCTGTGAGGTGCGGCCGGTATCCTATGTTCCAGCACCGGCGGGCATCAGTGCCGGGCTGAAAAGAGGTGCGCGCATCGCTCTGATCGGCGGAATGGATGATGATGTGCAGGCGATATCTGCAATGCTTGCAGCTAGCGGCTTTGGCGTGTTCTCATCCAGTGTCGAGGTTGATGCAGTCCTGGTGCTCTCTGCGCTGAGGAATGAAGACGCCGCAACACTTCACTGGAACACGCTGGAAGCCGCGCGAAGCGTCAAGGCAACAAGTCGCCGTATCGTGCTGCTCCAGAGCGCGGTCGCCCCTTCCGGTCTCGATGGCCTCAGCCGGACGCTGCGCAAGGAGTGGCCACAGAGTGAAATATTCAGCTGGACCTTGCCGGAAGACCGTACTCTCTGGCCGCAGCTCACCACTCACGCGCTCAGTGCCGGCTACGGAGATGGACAGTTGCTCAGCGAAGGCCAGCAACTTTCGCCGGCACTTGGCGAGTTGCTCTCGCCAGCCCTCATCACACCGCAGCCGTCCGCCACGTGGCTTGTTACGGGCGGCGCCCGGGGCGTGACCGCAGCCTGCGCCATCGCGCTGGCTGAGCAAGCTGGCGGTACGATCCTGCTCGCCGGCCGGTCCGCTGAAACTCCGTGGCCGGAAGATCTGCCGGTAACTCAGGACCTCAAAGCGCTGCGAGGCCTGCTGGCAGCGCGTCCTCGCGCTCCGGGCGTGAGAATCTCACCGTCAGAACTGGACCGCACCGCGCGCGCCCTGCTTGCCGGCGCCGAAATACGCGACACTCTTGCCGCCATTCGCAGCACGGGCGCGGTTGCTGAATACATAACCATGGACGCCGGTGACGCCGCTTCCGTCGATCGGGCATTGTCGGCAGCGCAAGCGCGCTTTGGTCCGATACGCGGCATCGTTCATGGCGCAGGCGTTCTTGCAGACCGCCTCGCTGACGAAAAGACAGAAGCAGAGCTGCGCCGCGTTTTCGCGCCGAAGGTCAACGGCCTGGAAAACATCCTTCGCAATATTCATCCTTCCCAGCTTTCGCACATTGCATTCTTCTCCTCGGCTGCGGCCTTTTTCGGAAACCGCGGGCAGTCAGACTATGCGATGGCAAATGCCCTGCTCGCAAACGCCGCACACCGACTTACGAGCGAAGCGCCGGATCTGCGCATCAAGGTCTTCCACTGGGGGCCTTGGGCGGGCGGAATGGTTGATGCGGCCCTTGCCACGCATTTTGAAGCGCAAGGCATTCCGCTCATTCCCATAGAAGAGGGCGCGCGCATTTTCGCGACCGAACTCCTCGCGGGCGATCCGGCGCAGATCGAACTCGTCGTCGGTGAGGCCTGGCCTGCAGGATGACCGCGTTCGAACCCATCGCCATTGTCTCTGAAGCTTGCGTCCTGCCCGGCGCAAACTCACCCGCTGATCTCTGGTCGATCGTTGCGGAAAAGCGTGTCGTCACGCGGCAGGTCACTTCGGAAGAACTCGGGCTGGGGCTTGCCGGGTTGCAAGGCCGCAAGTTCGTGTCCGGCAGGGTCGATGCTCCGCCGGAAGATCACGCCGGGCTGGCGCACCTCGGCAATACGGTCGCCGCGGCGCTCGACCCCGTTCACCGCTGGCCATTGCAGGCTGCTTGGCAGGCATGGAGCGGGATCAAAGGAACATCAAGGATCGTGCCAGAACGACGTGGCGTCTTCCTGGCTAACCTTTGCTATCCAAGCCGCTCGAAGACTGACTACGCAGAAGAAATCTGGCGAACCGGCCATTCGGATCGACCACTTTCAGACACTCTGAACTCCGGCATGCCCGCGCGACTTGTTGCGCAGATGATCGGCGCAAAAGGACCCGCGCTTGCCCTGGATGCAGCCTGCGCCTCATCGCTCTACGCGCTGGAAATCGCTTGCCGAAAGTTGATCGCAAGGCAGATAGACATCGCGCTCGTTGCCGGCGTCAACGCCGCTGATAATCTGATCCTCCATATCGGCTTCGACGCATTGAAAGCCCTCTCGCCGTCAGGCCGCTCCAGGCCGTTTGTTCAGGGTGCAGATGGACTGGTTCCATCCGAAGGCGCAGCGGCAGTTGTCCTGAAACGCTTCTCCGATGTCGGCCCCAAAGAGAAAGTGCGGGGCATCATCCGCGGTATCGGCTTGTCGAACGACGGAAAACGCAAAGGCTTTCTCGCTCCGGATTCTGAAGGCCAGGCGGAAGCCATGCGCCGCGCCTATGACATGTGCGGCATTTCTGCGGAGAGTATCGGTTATCTCGAATGCCACGCCACGGGCACACCTGTCGGTGATGCAGTTGAAATAGCCTCTGCCGCCTCCGTTTTCGGCGCCTCACGCTCCCTGCCGATCGGATCGCTCAAGGCGAATACAGGGCACCTGATCACGGTTGCCGGCCTCGCCAGCCTGTTGAAGCTCACTTCAGCGTTGGAGCACGAGACGCTGCCCCCGACGCCGCTCGACGGTGCCCGCATCAAGGCGCTGGGCGAAACAGGATTTGATGTTCTTGCCGCGCCTGAGCACTGGAGTCGGTTACAAGGCACGCCGCGGCGCGCCGCAGTCAGCAATTTCGGGTTTGGTGGGAACAACTCCCATCTTGTGCTGGAAGCGCACGAACCGGTTGCGGGTTATGTCAACGGCCACGCGCTGGGAGAAACTTCGACGGCAGACGAGATCGTCATCATCGGTGTCGGGTTGCTCGCGGGAGGAGACCGGGGCGAGAGGAGCATCATCCGCCGCCTGACAAACACGCCCATCTCTCCATCTCTGAACGCTTCGCTTGTGGGGGCAGATCCCGTTCGCGCACGCGTGCCGCCGTCTGACCTTCTTCGAGCCGAAGCACAGCAGCTTGCAACACTGGACGTTGCCCAACAGGCGCTGGAAACAGTCAGCCGTCCGACGCAGGATCGCTGCGGCGTGTTTGCTGGTGTGCGCTGCACGGACGAATCAGCGCGCTGGCCGGTCCGCGAGCGAGAGCGTGCCCGGCTGATCGCGCACGGCGAAGAGGCAACAGCCTCGCTTCTTGACCGGATCGCACCTCCCCTCATCGCTGCCGATGTTCTTGGGGCAATGGCGAATGTCGCTGCAAACCGGATCACTTCCGCTGAAGATTTCCGCGGCCGGGGCTTCGCCATCGCTGCCGAGGAAGCGTCCGGTCTCGCCGCGCTCGACGTCGCCGTAGATGCGCTGAACGCCGGAACGCTGGACCTGGCGATTGTCACAGCCGCTGAGTTTTCCGGAAGCGCAGTTGCAACAGCCGTGGGTGACCGCGCCGCCGCGATTGCACTCAAACGCCGGAAGGACGCAGAGACGCAAGGTGACACAATCTACGGAACGCTGCGCAACATTTCCTGGGCCGACGATGAAAGATCAAGCGTGTCAGCGCTTGT
>DNFL01000310.1 GCA_003486945.1 Hyphomonas sp.
TTTCCAGAAACAAGGCGACCACACTTGACGCAGCCTGTGCTTACCTCGACCCTTCTGCCCTCGCTGAAAGCGGAGCGAAGCCTCCCGCGCCGGCTCTGCGACTGACCCAGTACGTTCACTATCGATACACCGCCGGTCGAGTTTCGATGTACTACTTGCAACGTTTATTGGAGCTCATAGCTTGTGATATTGTCTAAAGAAGTAGTCATTGAATGCAAGCAGATTTCTAAGACGTATGTGGATGGTCCTCTCAAGGTCGAAGTCTTGCGAGGAGCTAGCTTTCAGGTCCAGCGTGGCGAGTTCGTCGCAATAATTGGTGCTTCTGGATCGGGTAAGAGTACTTTGCTGCACATCTTGGGTGGTTTGGACTCTCCATCTTCGGGAGAGGTAATCCTCATGGGAACATCAATTTTTGAGCTATCCAACGCAGCGAGGGGTAAGCTCAGAAATAGGGCTCTCGGCTTTGTTTATCAGTTTCACCATCTCCTGCCAGAGTTTTCGGCTCTGGAAAACGTCGCGATGCCTCTGTTGATATCCGGAGCGTCCAAGACCAAGGCGATAAATCGAGCTTCGTTGTTGCTGGAGCGCGTTGGGCTTTCGACCCGGGCCAAACACCGCCCTAGCGAACTATCTGGGGGCGAGCGGCAGCGCGCGGCGGTAGCGCGGGCGTTGGCTGTAAGCCCGGCGTGCGTACTCGGCGACGAACCTACTGGCAATCTTGACGCCAAAAACGCTTTACTGGTCTATGACTTGATGCTTGACCTCAATCGCGCCGAAGGAACAGCACTAGTTGTAGTGACACACGACCGGGGACTCGCCGCCAAGGCTGACAGAATATTGGAAATGCGAGACGGGCAGGCGGTACAGCCAAGATGAAATGAAGGTTTGAATGTCGGTCTGCGCCAGGACTCATCGCGCGCCGCCATTCGGTATGGCGATCTGACTTACTCCCTGTACTCCGCTACATACAACGCGACGATCGGCGCCCTGCTAAAAGACCTGTCTACTGCCTGACGCTAGAAGGGCGTGCAACTGAGTTTAGGAGCGGCGCAATGACCGGCGGAAGATACGCAAAAGTCTCGCACTATGTGCCACGATTCTTGCTGGATAACTGGGGGAATGTCGGCAAGAAGAAGCACGTGCTCACTTGTGAGAAGGCGACAGGTCGCGTCTGGGCTGCTGCTGCCAAGAACTTAGCTCGTGAATCCGGTTATTACGACCTCGACCTGGGATCGAATCGATTCACTCTGGAGCCCGCGCTAGAAACGTTGGAGTCCAAGGTAGCCCCAGTCCTACGGCAAATCGTAGTGACCAATGCGATTAGCCATCTCTCGAAAGCAGAGCGCTGGTTAGTGTCCCAGTTTGCTGCAGTGCAGTTTATTCGTGGCCCCAGCTTTCAAGAGAACTGCGCGGGCCTGTTCAAATCGATTGAGGAACTGATGAATGCGGCCGCCTCCAAACAGGCACCCACCGCTTCTGCGTCCGAATCAAAGCAAGATGTGGCGCCTTCTGACCTGCAAATGCAGCACTCTAGACTTGAGATGCTCCGCAAAGCTCCGGAGAACTTCGCCCCTCACTTTGCAAACAAGAATTGGGTGCTTCTCACTCCGGTTGCTGGTCGGAGTTTCTTAATTGGCGATTGCCCTATCGCGCTGCAGAATCAGACGGCTGCGTCCCACCCATGGATGGGCAATATTGGACTGATGGTGCGCGGAATAGAGATCTACTTGCCCTTAGCCCCCCGCGCTTCTTTGGCAATGTTCTGTCCCTCACACCTAGAACGATATTGGGACCAAGCCTCACTTGTTCCTTCGCCCGGGGATGCTGCCAGCCATCATCAACTCCAGGCTCGCTCCCAAAGGCTTGGTGAAGTGCTCCGCGATATGGGGACGCTGGTAGTACCAGGAGAGGTCGTAGACAACCACAACGCGCTCCAAGCCAACTATGCAGAGCGGCATGTGTTCGGCGATCGACGCGAATTGGGCATTGTTGAGAAAGTTGTGCGCGGAACCAAAAGAACGCACGCTCCACGGGCATCGCGTCGGTAAGAGTGGTCGATCTGCAGGCGCCGCTTGCAGTTTCTCAGGATTACAGCAGACGGTTAACAGCCAACGCGACAAAAAAGAACGGTCCAAGCCCGCTGGTCATGCAACGGTGGGCCGCCTTGGCGGCGTGTGGCGTCAAAGCGCAGCAGCGGTTGCATTGAGCGCTCGACAGGTGTCGGGCGAACCTCGGGGGCAAAGTTGGGGGCATGAGCTTGCGCCCTGACAGGCAATGATTCGCGAGCTCAGTGACTTGCGGGGCTTTTGCGGTAGCGGTGTCCGCCATCACGCACCCTCCCGGGCCGCCACGTAGTCAGCGGCGCTGCATCCAAGCTGCTCGGGTTTGCGCGGGTTTGCGCGGGTTCCGCTTTCGGGCGCAACCCCCGAATCGGCGCACCTGCGCCCCTGCGCGGGTTCGGGTAGGGGGGTATGGGGGGATGTGTGGCGCGCACCTTCTGGCGCATCAACTGGAGCATCCGCGCCGGTTCCTGCGCGGGTTGACCACCGTTCCTTGTGGTGCCGGCGGTGGTCCTTGTAAGTCTCTCGAACGATCCGACCGCGCGCCTGCAACAGGTCCAGGCCTGCCAGAAATCGCAGCCGAGCGGACTTTTCGCGCAGGGCATCGGGGAAGCCGGGCAGCGTCGAGAGGCAGTGCCAGGTGGTCGCCGGCCCGGTACGGCCGACCGGGACCATGATGCCCTTGGCTTCTGCGTCGGCAATCACGACCAGGAGCGCGGCGGCATCGGCATCGGCAGTGATCGCCGCCGCGGCCAGGCGTGAGCCCGAATCGCCGCCGACCGGCATCAGCACGCCATCGCCGGACCACTGCAGGGGGATCGGATCCGCAGGTTTCCCGAACTGGCGCTTTTCTTGGCGCAGCTCCAGGCGACCACTTGCCTCAACCAGCGCCAGCCTCGACCGCGCGCTGTTGTGCCATGCCGACGATCCCGAGTAGCTCTCGCCCCCGCCGCCGCTTCTGGCCAACGCCTTGTCGATGTGCACCAGCAGAAGCACGCCGGCGGAGACCTCGACGGCAAGACGGGTCAGCATCCCGCGCATGAACGCACGGACCTGGCGGCGGCTGTTTTCGTCTGCGTCGTAGGCATCGGACGCGCCGTCGATCAGGATCAACCCGAACCCGGGAGCGGCCGAGCGCAGCTCCTCGAACGCTGCAAGCGGTAGGAGCCGACGCACGCCATCCTGGCCGATCTCCGTGGCCAGCGCCGCGCCGGATTCGGTGCCGTCCAGAATCTCAAAGTTGCGCTCGATCTCCGCCAGCGGCAGCCCGTAGGTGGCGGCGACGCGGCGCATCCGCACGCGCTCCACGTCTCCGGTGTCCTCAAGCGTCACGTCCAGCACGCGGCACTGCCGGGTCGGGAGACCAGCCCAGGGCCGGCCGCAGGCGACATGCAGGCCGAGGACCAGCTTCAGCAGGCTCTTACCGGCGCCGCCATGCGCGCCGAGCAACGTCACCACGCGCGACGGCACCAGATCCTGCACAACGTCGGGGGGCATCTCGACGTGCGCCTCGGCCAAGTTCAGGGGCACTCGCCGCAGCAGCGGAGCGGTATCCGCCGCCGGCGCCTGCTGAACCTCGTAGACCGTGGTCCGGCTCATGCGATCGCCTGCGGCTGGCGTACTAGCAGGTTGTGGCCCAGCACGACGACAAGGCGCGTGCCGCTGGAGACCAGCGCTTGCCCAATCCGCACGGCGGCTTGGCGGTCGATCCGGTCCGCGGCCAGGCAGCAAGCTCCCAACGGCGGCCAAGCGATCGCCTCGGGGCTGGTGTCATCGGGCACTACCAGAGCCGTCCCGA
>DNFL01000244.1 GCA_003486945.1 Hyphomonas sp.
CCGGCCGCGCAATGCGCCCCCCCCACCATCAGCGACATCCTCAGGGAACTCAAAAACCCCGGCCGCGACCCGCGCCCCGAATTCACCACCGCGACCTTCAGGGAAGGCGTGGAAACCCTGGCCGATCTCAGGCCAGACATGATCCTGGAAGGCGTCGTCACCAACGTCGCCGCGTTCGGCGCGTTCGTCGACATCGGCGTGCACCAGGATGGCCTGGTGCACATCTCGGAGCTGTCTGACACGTTCGTCAAAGATCCGTACACGGTCGTCAAGGCGGGTCAGATCGTGCGTGTGCGTGTCAAGGAAGTTGATGCGGCCCGCAAGCGCATTGCACTCAGCATGAAAACCGAAGGTGCAGGCGACAGCCGCCGGCGCGCTTAAACCGCAGCCTCTGCCGTCTCCGTCGAACCGGCCTTCTGGCCGGAAGGCTTCAGCATGGCGATCGCGGTCATCGACCATTCGCGGTGGAAGATCAGCAGGTAGCCGGCATAGGCGAAGCCACCTGTTGCAATTTTCACAGAGAGACGAACCAGCGGGTCCCATCCGATCATCTGGATATCAACCAGCCAGACCGCGCCCGCCATCAGGACGGCTGCAACATAGGCTGGCAGCACGGCAAAGAAGAGCCCGCTCAGTTTCGTGCCCATATCGCGCAGCAACACTGGCACGGTCAGCAGCATACGGATCGCTTCGAGGAGAACGAGCGACAGGATCACCGCTTCGACAGAATACTTGGCGAGTATGTTCGCCAGAACGGTGATGATGGCAAAATCGAACAGGCAGTAGACAATCAGCAGGTTGAACCGTTTCACCGCGATCATCGCTGCATTGCGGAAATAGGTCAGCGGCAGGAACAGGCCCGCAGCGCACAGGATCGCGAGGATGCCGCCGGATTGAGCGTATTGCTTGTCAAGCGCCACCGCGACCAGGTCATGCGCCACCAGCGCCAGCCCTCCAAAGATCGGCACGCCGAGGAGCGCCGACATCTGCGACAGTCGGCGATAGATCAGGTCGCGGTCGATCGAGGCCTGATCCTTGTCAGACAGCAGCACGACCCAGAGCGTGCTGATCGGGGCGATGAAAGTGCCGTTGAGCACATCGACAAACCGGTTCGCAATCCGCAACAAGCCGACGGCTGCGGCGCCGAAGTTGAAAGCGATGATCAGGTCGATGGCGCGAAGATGGAATGAGCTGATCGACTGGGCCGCAAAGATGCGCCCTGCATCCTTGAGGAAGCCGGCGGCAATCGGCAGCGAGAAATGGAAACTCGGCCACCAGCGCATCCGCAGCGCAAAGATCGCGGCCTGCACCGTCACCTGAGTGCCGCGCTGCGCGACAAGCGCCCATTCCGCATACGGACTGAACACGGTGATCAGCGCCGCCGTGCCGCCGGCCAACGCGCCGACGATCGACCGGATGGCGTTGCCGCGAAAATCGAAGTCGCGGATCAGCATTGCGTTTGGCGGGATCGAGAAGGGCACCGGCAGCAGCGTCAGCGCCAGCACCGGCATGACAAGCGACAGGCTGGGCTCATTGTTCACGCGCGCCAGCCAGCTGCCGAAGAAGGCGCAGATGACGATCACGACCAGCGTCACGGCCATCGTGGCCCAGAAGACCGAGCTGGTCTCCACACGCGAATACAACCTGCGCTGCAGAGTTGCATCGAGGCAGGCGGAGCGCGCCTGCAGATTGAAGAAATCAACGAGGATGACGCCGAGCGCAAAGATGCCGAAGACAACCGCGCTCAGCTTGTAGGTGAGGAAAATGAACACCGCCAGCGTGATGCCGTTGGTGACGATATTGTTCGCCAGATTCCAGATCATTGCCGAGCCGAAGACCTTCTCCAGCTTGCGCTCTGTGCCTTCCGGAACATTGTCCGGGGCCGGAAGATCGGTGCGGGTCGGGGTCATTGGCTCGCTGTAGGGCGCGCCGCCATCGGCTGGCAAGAGGCGCAGCTGTTCGCGGCCCCGCTAGTTACGGAAATTGCGCGGGTCGTAGCTGTCGGAACATTGCTCCGCCCGGTCGCCGGCCGCCTGATAGCTGAGGCAGTAGAACCGTGCCCGGGCGCCGTTCCGGAATGTCGGCTCCCCGTGCCAGTCATACTGTTCGGGCGTACCGCTCCAGAGGTGAACAATGAGCCGGCCCGGCGCTTTCGGAATGGGCATGTCGGCAGGCGTTGCGGTGTGCACCAGCCGGTCGTCGACATACCAGCGGATCGCGCCCGGCTCCCACTCGAAGGCATAGAGATGCACCTCCTTGCTCGCATCGAACCCGAGCGGAATGTAGATGCCGCCATGTTCCCGCCCATTGGTGAAATAGTTGGCGTGCAGCCGGGTGAGATCCTTGCCGAGGAATTCAATGTCGATTTCGTCATGTGGATCGCCAAATTGGCCGTGGGTGTGGGTGAACATTGCAGACACCGTGCCGGACCCTGGCGCCGCGCGCATGACAACTTCATATCGGCCGTAATGGTAAAAGCCCCGTCTCTGGTACTCCGCGCCGGCGATTTTCTTGTCGGCAACCTTGCGGCGCCGCACTTCCAGTTCCAGCCGGTCCTTCTTGAAGTGGATCAGGATCGCTTGCCAGGCCGGGTGGCCGGAATTGGGATAGTGGAAGTTGGACTTGTACCAGTTCTCTTCGTCATGCTTCTTGCCGAAATGATGCACGAAGGAGGGCTCAACGCTCCGGTTTGTGTGCATCGGCGGAATGGACGCAAGTCTCGGCTCCGGGGGAGGCGGCGGCGTCATCAGGGCGGCAAGCAGGGCCAGTATTGCGGCAGAGAGCAGCGCGAACAGGCCCGCCCTCCATACCGATACCGTACTGGCCCGTCCTGAACCGATCATGTTGCAGCCTCAGCAGGCAGGGCCGCGCGTCGCAGCGGCCCGGAGGTATCGACAGGTGGCTGAGGCAGGCCGCCGGCCAGCCTACTTGGCGCCGACCGAGAACAGCACTGCCGGCACGGTTTTCAGCATGATGCCGATATCGCCCCAGAAGGTGCGCGACTGGACATAGCGTTTGTCGAGTTCGATGCGCTCGGAATAGGTGGTGTTGCTGCGGCCGCTGATCTGCCACAGGCCGGTCAGGCCAGGGCGGACGCTGCAATAGTGGACGAAGTCTTCGCCATACTTGGAGCGCTCATACAGTGGGATCGGGCGCGGGCCGACGATCGACATGTCGCCGCGGATGATGTTCAGCAGCTGCGGCAACTCGTCGATCGAGGTGGCGCGGATGAACTTGCCCAGCGGCGTGATGCGCGGATCGTCGGTCAGTTTCTGGGTAAGGTCCCACTCGCGCTTCGCTTCCGGGTCGGCATCGAGCACGGCCTGCAGCTTCTCGGCGGCGTTCGGAACCATCGAGCGCAGCTTGAAGCATTCGAAGGTTTCACCGTGGAAACCCCAGCGCGGCTGGGAATACAGTGCAGGTTTGCCGTCCTGCAGCCGGATTGCCAGGCCGATGATCAGCAACAGCGGCGAAACGAACACGAGAGCGATCGAGGCGACCACGATGTCGAACAGCCGCTTCGGGCTGAAGTCGCCGCCATTCGGCGAGCTTTCGTAGTCACCGCTTTCATACGAGCTGTCATCCAGACCACTCGTCTGATCGCCAATCCGGAATTCCATGAAACATCCCCTACAAGTCTACGGGCCTTGAGCAGGATCGGCTTGTTTGCAGCGCCCCCACGGCGTCTGCGGCTAAGCCGCTCCCTTATCCTGCACTTGGCGTCTGCAATCTCTATACCACTGCTGCGCCCGCGAATTAAGCGGAAATTCAGAAATTCTCCCGTTGGGGGAAGTATTCGTTAAATATTGCGGCACCGTAGTGATTGCAGTGCCAGACGAGTGTGCAGGTGCGGGATTCTGGCGGCGGCGGGACGCCGTGTCGCAGCATCTCCGGCGCGAATCTGATCCGGTTTGCGATCAAAAAAAGAGCGCCGCGATCCGGTCGCGGCGCTCAAATGTGTGTGATCGGAAAATTCTGATCAGAAGATGCGCTCACCGATCCGCAGCGTGTCGCCCGGCTTAACCACCGTGTTCGGTGTCAGGTCGAAAGCGATCTCGCGATCAGAATCGATGCTCTTGATGTAAACGATGCGTTTGTTGGCGCGGTAGGTAAAACCACCGGCCGCCGCCACCGCGTTCTGCACCGTCAGGCCATTGGTATAGGGATAGGTGCCGGGCATGCCGACTTCACCAAGGATATAGAAGGGGCGGTAGTTGATCACCTCGGCGCTGACGCGCGGGTTGAGAATGTAACCATCGGCGAGTTTCTCAGCGATGATCTTCTCGAGCTCGGCAGTGCTCTTGCCCTGTGCCTGCACCTGGCCGATCAGCGGCAGCGAGATCGAGCCCGTGCCGTCGACTTCGAATTCGCCGGAAAGGTCGGCGTGGCCAAAGACGGTCACGCGCAGCTTGTCGCTCGAGCCAAGCGCATACGCTGTGGAAGCCTGGGTCATGGCGGCAGGCGAACTGTTGTCGCGGGCCGAGGCCGGTTGTGTTGCGCCGGTGGTGCCGCAGGCGGCGAGCAGCAGGGCAAATACTGCAGCCAGAAGGGTGAGGGGGCGGAAGGCAGACATGGCTTCAGTTAACTCCCAGGGTGTCGTTGCATCAGCGCCAGCAGGCGCTGGCATCTTAAATGACTCACGTGCTGAGGAAAGCAACATCCGTGCCGGTAAGGCGCGCCGCTGTCAGCTTGCCTGTCAGGAACGCGCCGGTGTCGAGCCCCAGCCGACGATGGTCGTAATGCACCGTATCCATCGGCGTGTGACCGTGAACAACCATCTGCGGAAAGTCTTGCGGATCGTCGAGAAATTCTTCCCGGATCCACAACATGTCGCGCATCGATTGCTGGTCCAGCGCCACGCCGGGGCGAACGCCCGCGTGAACGAACAGGTAGTCCCCGGCCACATGGTAGGGCTGCAGGTTCTGGAAGAAGGCGAGGTGCTCGGCCGGCAGCCGGACGCGGAACTCGTTCCACACCTTCGTCCACGCATTGCGAGCAGCCGCCATCTCGGTATGCGAGTTCAGGCTTGCCCGCTGGTTCGGCGGGGCCAGGCCATAGGAGTAAAGCGTTTCGGCGCCGCCATAGCGCGCCCATTGGCTGCCGAACGTGGCTTCCTGATAGAAGCGCAGCAGCGCCTCTTCATGATTGCCCATCAGGAAAACCGGATCGAACTGGTCGACTGCGCCGCTGGTGAAGAAGTTGATGACGTCCTTCGACTGCAGGCCGCGGTCAATGTAATCACCCAGGAAGATGATCTGCGGCTTAACGCCTTCGGGCAGGGACTGCGCGTCTTCCTCGATCATCTGCGTCAGCCGCTCCAGCAGGTCGCGGCGGCCATGGATGTCACCGATGGCGTAGAGGCAGAGCCCGTCCGGCGCTGAAATGATGCGGCGTGCGTTGGGCGCGAACGTCTGCGGTGCCACGTCCATGACATCCGCGTCGTCCGCACCACGCCCGAAACCCCGGCCGATCCGGCGGCGCAAAGCCTGCGCAGTACGGCCGAAGAAGTTCAGCCGTTCCTGATCAGACTTTGAGGATCTGTCGCCATTTTTGGGCATATTACGCGTCCCGTCACTCCTCATATTAAGCATTTCCAGCCCGAAAACCAAGAATTCAGCCGCCTGTTTACTGTCCAGAGGGCGCGATTGTCTCTTTCAGGAAACCAACTGCCCAGCTCATGTGCATGGTTCCTGCAGCAATCCCTGCGAAAAGACCGCAGGCAGACCGATGTTTAAGGGCCACCATCACCGACGCTGCAAGGAGGATGCCGGTATATCCCAGCGGGAGAATAATCGCCGGCCAGAACACCAGTGAGGCGAGCAGCCCGAACAGGCTGCCCAGCATGGCGAGGATCGGCACGGTCTGCCGGATCTTCAGGCGCGAGCCGTGCTTGCGCACATTCTTCGCCCGCCCGCGGCCATAGCCGGCATACTGTTTCCAGAGGCGGGTGACGCTGCCGCGCGGGATATACTGGATGCGGATCCCGGCATCGAGGTAAACGAGCCCCCCCACCTTGCCGAGGCGCACGTCATACTCGGCGTCTTCATTGTGGGAGAAGCTCTCGTCATAGCCGCCGATGCGGCGATACCAGCCGAGGTCAAAGCCCGCATGGTGGCCGTGATCCACCCAGCCGGAGGTTTTTCCGCCCCGGTGTGCCGCGCCGCCGGAACCGAGCGGGGTGTCGACGATCCAGGCATTGCCCTTCTCGAAACAGGTCTCGCCCACCGCATCCATCGGGATCACCAGCGATGCCGCCCCCTGCGCCGCCAGCGACCGGGCGACGTCCAGGATGAAGTTTTCGGGGTAAATGGAATGTGCATCGCACCGCACCAGGATGCGCGCGTCAGCGCCGGCGTGCTCCGCCGCCGCCAGGTTCAGCGCCGCTGCTTGCAGCTTCTTCGGATTGTGAAGCACGCGAAGGTTCGGAAACTCCGCCTTCAGCCCCTCAACGATGTTAACCGTATCATCGGTGCTGCCGCCGTCTGCCACCGTCAGCGGCACCCGGCGCAGCTCCGGCGAGCCCGCCATCAGCGATCGGATACATGTCTCGATATGGCGCGCTTCGTTCAGCGCCGGGATCACTGCGAGGATCATCCCGGGCTCAACCTCGGCGCGAGGCGCGGTTTCGAGGGGTTTGTCGGCGTTAATCATGTCGGGCATCTGCTAGCGGACTCCGGGTCTCGCCCCAAGTCAGCAAGTCCTGTTCCAGAACGGGAGCGAGCTTTCCCCCGGCGTTAACCTCGCGGATGGGCTTGCCGGGCCCCGCGGACAACATATTGTGAATCGAGAAAAAGCTCCCGGGAGGAAAACATGATCGGTGTTGTCGCGAAACTGAAAATCCAGGACGGCAAGCAGGGCGAATTCGAACAGGTGGCGAAAGACCTGATGGCCAAGGTCAAGGCGAACGAGCCCGGTTGCCTCACCTACCAGCTCTACAAGGCCAAGGGTACCGAAACTGATTACATCTTCATGGAACAGTACGCCTCCGCCGAGGCGCTGCAGTCTCACGGTCAGACCGACTACTTCAAGGCGGCCGGTCCGAAGCTCGGCGCCGTTCTCGGTGGCCGTCCGGAAATCACTTATTACGACATCGTCGAATAAGGGGAGCGGCGGCCATGGACCTCTCACTCTCGCCCGCCGACCTCAAGTTCCAGCAAGAAGTGCGCGACTGGGTCGCCGCCAACTTTGATGACGAACTGCGCGCCAAGATGGCGTTGTCGAAGAACGGCTATGTCGACAAGGACAGCCAGGTGGCGTGGCAGAAGAAGCTCGCCTCGAAGGGCTGGATCGCGCCGAACTGGCCGAAGGAATATGGCGGCCCCGGCCTCAGCAACACGCAGCGCTATATCCTGCACGCCGAACTCTCCGGTGCCGGCACGCCCAACGTCGCGCCCTTCGGCGTTTCGATGGTGGCCCCGGTCATCATGGCCTTCGGCAACGAGGCGCAGAAGAAAGAGCACCTGCCGAAAATCCTCTCTTCCGAAGTCTGGTGGTGCCAGGGCTACTCCGAGCCGGGTGCGGGCTCAGACCTCGCCGGCCTGCAGATGAGCGCCGTGCGCGACGGCGACCATTATGTCCTCAACGGCTCGAAAATCTGGACCACGCTCGCCCAATGGGCCGACATGATCTTCTGCCTCGTGCGCACCTCGAAGGAAGGCAAGCCGCAGGAAGGCATCAGCTTCATCGTCTTCTCGATGAAGCTGCCCGGCATCACCGTCCGCCCGCTGCCCACGCTCGACGGCCCCGCCGAAGGCCAGCATGAAATCAACCAGGTGTTCTTTGAGAACGTCCGCGTACCGATTAAAGACGCACTCATCGGCAAAGAGAACGAGGGTTGGACCTACGCGAAATACCTGCTCGAGTTCGAACGCGGCAACGCCTACGCCCCGGGCCTGCGCCACATGCTGCGCAAAACCCGGAAGGTCGCCTCCAAGGAGATCGACGGCAACGAACCGGTCATCCGCAATCCGGATTTCGCGCGCAAGCTCGCCCTGATGGAGATGCAGATCGACGCGCTCGACATGACCGAGCGCCGGGTGCTCTCGGCCCTCTCTGCCGGGCAGAATGTCGGCCCGGAAAGCTCGATGCTGAAATGCCGGGGCTCTGAGGCGCAGCAGGCGATCACCGAACTCACCCTCGAAGCGGCCGGCCTCTATTCCCAGCCCTTCGTGCAGGACACGGTCGCGCTCGCCGGGGCAGGGGCGAACGACTCGTCGCCCACACCCACGCACGCTCTCACCGCCGCGCCGAGCTATTTCAACTACCGCAAGACCTCCATCTATGCGGGCTCCAACGAAATCCAGCACAACATCCTCGCCAAGCTGGTTCTCGGTCTCTGACGCTCTAAATCATTCCAATCCAGGAACGCCCCGATGACGACAGCGACCGCTGCCAAGCCAAGCCTTTTCACACGCCTTGCCTTCGGCATCGGCGGCGCCGCGGACGGGATCAAGAATAATGGGTTCGAATACGCCCTCCTGTTCTTTTATTCCAACATCCTCGGCGTAAATGCGGGCCTTGTCGGCCTTGCACTGCTGTTCGCTTTGATCATCGATGCCATATCCGATCCGGTGGTCGGCTATTGGTCTGATAACATGCGCACCAGGTTCGGCCGGCGCCATCCGTTCATGTACGCGGCGTTGATCCCGGTTGCGATCACCTACTATTTCACCTGGAACCCGCCCGCCGGAATATCCGGCAATGACCTGTTCCTCTGGCTCATCGCCACGACGATCCTCGTGCGCCTGTCCTTCACTTTCTACGACGTGCCCAGCACTGCGCTCGCGGCGGAACTGACGCAGGATTATGATGAGCGCACATCGCTGATGTCATTCCGATACTTCTTCGGCTGGTTCGGCGGCCTGACCATACAGATCCTCCTGTTCCGCTACCTGCTAGTGCCGACAGAAGAGATCCCGATCGGCGTCTTCAACATTGCGGGCTGGAACACCTACGGCACGATTGCGGCTGTCTGCATCTTCACCTGCGTCCTGATCTGCGCGGCCGGAACGCACAGCCACATCCCTCACCTCAAGGCGCCGCCCGCGGCGCGCCAGCTGACATTGGGCAAGATTTTCCGGGAAATCTTCGAGACGGTCTCGAACCCGTCCTTCCGCGCGCTGTTCCTCGCCACACTCTGCGGCCTGATCGCCAGCGGCATATCGGCGACGCTGAACCAGTATATCAACACAATCTTCTGGGGTTTCGACAACCGGCAGATTTCGGCCATCACAGCCGCCGTCTACATCTCAGCCATCCTTGCCCTGATCATTGCTCCGATTGCCGGCAAGGTTCTCGGCAAGAAGCGCGGCGCCATCATCATCGGCGTCCTGGCCTTCACCATCGCCCCAATGCCAGTCTTCCTGCGCCTGCTCGGTCTCCTGCCACCGAACGGCTCTGATGCCCTGTTCAACATTATCATCATCATCACGATCTTCGACCTCGCCCTGATCATCGTCACACAGATGCTGATGGCCTCCATGGTCGCCGATATCGTGGAAGATTCCGAACTGCAGACCGGCCGCCGGTCGGAGGGAATCTTCTTCGCGGGAATCAGCTTCATACGGAAACTGTCGCAGGGCGTCGGAGTGATGACGGCTTCTCTGGTTCTGGCCGTGGCCGGAATGTCACGGGGCGGGGGGGCGGAAGGCGCCACGCCTGAAGCCATCCGGTCCCTTGGCTGGGGCTATGGCGTTTCGCTTCTGGTTGCCTGGACCCTGATGCTGATCTGCGTCAGCTTCTACAGGATCAGCCGCGAATCACATGCCGACAACCTCGCAAAACTCGCGGCCCGGGAGGGGTAGCGCTCGCGCCAAAGGCGCCTATCTGAAATGTCATGACAGCACCAATTGCGCCACATTTCGCGCCGCAATAGAGCCTTACTCATGACCCACACCCGCGCCATGACCAAACACGTTTCGAAACTGCTGGCCTTCCTCAGCGCAGCCGTCCTTTTGCTGCTCACGGTCGCGCTGGCGCCTATGTTCTCGCAGGCCGGCCCCGGCCCCGCCGGGGAGGGGGCCGCCGCCGGCATTCTTCCGGCCGTTGATCAGGACGATGCCGGCGCCGCCCTCCTTGATGTCTCCACCGCTTCGGAGCGCCTTCCGGCCTCCCAGCAGGAAATCTCGCTCACTTTCGCCCCGCTGGTGCGCGCCGCCTCTCCGGCGGTCGTCAACGTCTACACCGAGAAGAAGGTCGCCGCCCGCGGCATGACGCTTGAGCAGATGATGTTCGGCGTCCCCGCGCAGGGCCGCGTGCAGAACTCGCTCGGCTCCGGCGTCATCGTCGGCTCGGATGGCATCATCGTCACCAACAACCACGTCATCCAGGGCGCCGACACGTTCCGCGTCGTGCTCAGCGACCGGCGTGAGTTCACCGCCGAGCTGATGCTCGCGGACGAACGCACCGATCTTGCCGTCCTGCGCATCAATCCCGAGGGCGAGCGCCTGCCGACCCTCGCCTTCGCTGACACACGCGCCGTGCAGGTGGGCGATCTCGTCCTCGCCATCGGCAACCCCTTCGGCGTCGGCCAGACGGTCACCAACGGCATCATCTCTGCCACCGCGCGCACCGATGTCGGCATCACCGACTACTCCTTCTTCCTGCAGACCGACGCAGCTGTGAACCCCGGCAATTCCGGCGGCGCCCTCGTCAACACGCGCGGCGAACTCGTCGGCGTCAACACGGCCATCTATTCGCGCACCGGCGGCTCGGTCGGCATCGGCTTTGCCATTCCGTCCGAGATGGTGAAGCGCGTCGTCGACGCAGCGGTCAACGGCGGCACCTTCGTGCGCCCCTGGCTCGGCCTCGCTGCCCAGTCGGTCAGCTTCGACATCGCCCGCTCGCAGGGCCTCACCCGCCCGGTCGGCGTCATTGTCACGGAAGTCTACCCCGACGGCCCCGCCGCGCAGGCCGGCCTTCGCCGCGGCGACCTGATCACCGCCATCGACGACCGCGAAGTCTTCGATGAGAAGGGCCTCAAATTCCTCGCTGCCATCCGAAATCCGGGTGATGTCGCCAAGATATCGCTGCTGCGCAGCGGTCTCGCGCAAGTCGTCGACGTGACGGTCGAGCCGCCGCCGGGCGCAACTGAGGCAGACCTTGTGCTGCTGTCGGATGCCTCCATCTTCAACGGCGCGCGCGTCATCGAACTCTCGCCCCGCCTCGCCGAGGAAAACGGCCTCGACCCCTTCTCCAAAGGCTCGGGCATCTACGTCCACTCGGTCACCCGCGGCACCGTCTCGCGCAACTATTTCCAGCCAGGCGACATCATCCGCTCCGTGAACGGAAAATCCACCCGCTCGGTGAAAGACCTCGAAGGCGTCATCGAGAAGGGCGGCAAGAACTGGGAAATCGAACTCGAACGCAACGGCCGCACGATCAAAGGCACCGTGCGCACCTGATCCGGTTCCATCCTCCTGTCCCGGCGCAAGCCGGAATCCAGCGCGGCACATCTTGCCTTCGCTCAAGGATGAGCTACTCAACGTTTGGAATGAGCAGCACCGGATCTCAAGCTCTGCCCTAACTCCTCTCCTGCCTGTGGGAGCTGAGGGCGCTCTTGCGCAACACCCCGGCCCCTACACCGCCGCGAATGCAACCCCTCGAACGCAACCCCTCCAGGGCAGTGGTAAAATCTCCCTGTCGCCCGCTTGCACAAAGCGTGTGGTGGGCGGGGGCTCCGGCCTCGGCAAGCGGAGACGGGCGGGTCGCGACTGCCTGTGTCATAAGACCAACAGCTCTGCGGCCTGTTTCGTCTCCGCTTGCTACATCCCCTGAAAATCCGGAAGGGTGCGCCCTGTCCGGCTTTTTCTGCTGACTTTTTTCAGCGGCCTCTGCATCCAAACGCGCGCCTCGCTGCATCTCCCGTTTGAAACCCGGGAGGAGCCGACATGCGCATCACATCCACACTTGCTGCCGCCGCGATCCTCATCGCCGCCTGCGCTTCGCCGCCGAAGGAGAGCGCCGCTGCGCCCCTGCAGATCGACGCAGCCTATGCAGGCCCCGCCGCGGCCTTCGATCCGCGCGATCTCAAGGCGCGCATCTACGGCAAGCCGACCGAAGTGCTCGTGCTCGGCACGATGCACCTGTCCGAAACGCCGGAGGGCTTTGACGCCGCCGTTCTCGACCCGCTGCTCGACCGCCTCGCCGCCTTCAAGCCGGACCTGATCGCCATCGAGAACCTCTCCGGCGAAAGCGTTCATGGCCTGAAGGCCTACGAAGAAATCTATCCCGAGTCCGTCAACTATTACGGCGCGCGCATTCTGCGCGGCGCAGCGATGGCCGAGGCGGAACTGAAGCTCACCCTGCCTGAGGCCGAAGCCGAAGTCCGCCGCACTCTTGGCGACTGGCCGGAGACGCCAACGGCTGCAGACCGCCGCCGCCTCGCCGCGCTGTTCACCGCCTCCGGTGATCCGCACTCGGCCCTCGTCCAGTGGTGGCGTCTGCCGGAGGAGGAGCGCGTGGCCGGCGACGGAATCTCGGCGGAACTCGTGGCCTTCCTGAATCAATACGAAACTAGAAAAAACGAGAGTCACCAGATCGCCTCCCGCCTCGCCGTGCGGCTTGGACTGGAGCGTGTGTACCCGGCTGACGACCATCATGCGGACGATATGATGGCGGACGCGTGGGAGGATTTTGATGTGCTCATGGAGGACATCGACCTTCAGTCCATCCTCGACGACCCCGCAAACGCGCCCCTCATCAAGGCCGGCGAGCGCCTGTCGACGCCGGAGGAAGCCCTTGAAACCTATCGCTATCTCAACAGCCCCGAGGCCGGCATCGCCGATGTCGAGCTGCAATGGACCGTGATGATCGACCGCCCCAGCCAGAACCTCGCCGGGCGCAAACGCGTCATGTCCTGGGAAACCCGCAACCTCCGCCAGATCGCGCACATCCGCGAAGCCATGGAACACGCTCCTGGCGGCCGCGTCCTCGTCATCGTCGGCTCAGCCCACAAGCCGTGGTTTGATGCCTATCTCGACATGATGGTCGACGTCGAACTGGTCGACGCCTTGAAAGTGCTGGAATAATCGCCGCGTCAGCGCGCGTGCACGATCACCGGCAATTCCTCATACCCGCGTACGAAGTTTGAATGCACCCGCTTCGGCGGGCCCACCACTTCGATCCGGTCAAAGCGCTTCAGGATTTCTTCCCAAAGGATGCGCAGCTGCATTTCCGCGACCCGGTTGCCCATGCAGCGGTGGATGCCGAACCCGAAGGAAATGTGCCGGCGCGCATTCGGGCGGTCGATCAAGAATTCGTCGGCGCGCTCGATCACCTCTTCGTCGCGGTTGCCGGAGACATACCACATCACCACCTTGTCGCCCTTGCGGATCAGCTTGCCGCCGAACTCGATATCCTCCAGCGCGAGGCGCCGCATGTGCGGCAGCGGCGTCTGGTAGCGGATGATTTCCGAAACCATGTTGGGGATCAGGGTCGGGTCGGCTTTCAGTTTCGCAAATTCGGCCGGGAACTGGTTCAGGAAATACACGCCGCCGGAGATCGAGTTGCGGGTCGTGTCATTGCCGCCAACGATCAGAAGCATCAGGTTGCCCATCAGCTCCATCGGATTGTGCACCATGTTCGCCGTGTCCGGATTGTGGGCGAGCAGCGAAATGAAATCCATCCGCGGCGGCGCCGCAGCGCGCTCCATCCAGAGGCGTGAGAAGTATTCGACGCACTCGGTCAGATGTTTCATCCGCCATTCCATGTCGGCGCCGACAATCCCGGCAGCATCCGTGGTGGTGGCAACGTCGGACCAGAAGGGTAGCTTGTGGCGGTCCTCGAAGGGGAAATCGAACAAGGTCGCCAGCATCTGCGTCGTCAGCTCGATCGACACCTTGTCGACCCAGTTGAAGCGCTCACCAATCGGCAGGCTCTCAAGAATGTTGATCACCCGCGTGCGGATCAGGGCCTCCAGCTCGGCCAGCTGCCCGGGCGCCACCGCCGGCTGCGCGGCCTTGCGCTGGATGTCGTGGATCGGCGGGTCCATCGCGATGAACATCGGCGGCGTGATGCCGTCACTGGGGTCACCGATGCCGATGCTCGGCTGGGACGAGAAAACCTTGTGGTTCGTGTCGATGGCGACGATGTCGTTATACTTCGTCACCGACCAGTAGGGTCCGACGAGGCTGTCCGGGCAGTAGTGAACCGGCGCTTCTTTCCTCAGCCTGCGGAAATATTCCCAGTGCAGGTCCTGTTCGAACAGCTCCGCTTTCGAAACGTCGAACGTCTCCAGCGGCAGCGACCAAGGATCAGGGATGCCGGCGCTTGCGCCGTGCCAGGTGTCAGCCATCGATTTTCCTCCTGGGCCATCTCTCGCGGCCTCGCGGGGAAAACATAACCCGATCTGCGCGTATGCGGAACGCTTTATGCGGCGCCAATTGTGGTGCGGTGCAGCAGGCGGTCATGGCCGGCATAGCCGCCGGTGGCCATGTGCAGGGTGCAGCGGTTGTCCCACATCAGCAGCATGTCCTTCTGCCATTTGTGCCGGTACTGGAATTCGGGCCGCGTCTGCCAGCGATAGATTTCCGAAACGAGGTCCCAGCCCGCGGCCTGATCCATGCCTTCGATGCCGATGATGTATCCCGCCGTGCCGAACAGGCATTCGCGGCCGGTTTCGGGGTGTTTGTGGATGATCGGATGGGTCTGCGTCGCCTGCGCGTCGTCCGAGGGGCGGATATCCATCGAGCGGCCTTTGTCGCCCGTGCCGTAGAAACCGGTGGGGGCGTAGGCATTCTTGGCAGAGTGGACGGCGCGCTTCCCATCGATCCGCTTGCGCAGTTCCGGCGGCATTTTTTCAAGCGCCAGATACTGGTTCACGAACAAGGTGTCGCCGCCGGTGGGCGGAATGGTGATGCCATAGAGGCAGGTGCCCTGCGGCGGGTTCGACCGGAAGCTCCCGTCCGCATTCCCGCTTTCCGCCAAGATACGCGACAATTACTCCGCCTT
>DNFL01000163.1 GCA_003486945.1 Hyphomonas sp.
CGCTGAGAAGTGAGAGCGCGGCTCATCCCGGCCCCTCGCAGCGCTCCACTGTGTCACGGCGAGCCCCTCGCGCAGCGCGCGGGCCCCCGCCGTGATCCGGCTGACATAGGCGCGCGCCGCCGTCTCGTCATCCACCTGGTGGAATTGCATCAGGAAGGTCGGCAGGAAGCTCTGCGGACCGTTCATCTGGTCGAAGGTGTAGCCATTGTAGCGGAACGGCACGCCGGCATTGGCGCGGGCGTTCTGGTAGAGCCACAGGTCGTAGGAATCCTTGTCGGCCGGCGACATGATTTCATAGTTGAAGGTCGCCTTCAGTTCTTCCGCCGCCGCGTTCGACCAGGCCAGCAGCTCGTCCTGGCAGGCGAAAGTGAAACAGTCGATCTCGTCCTGACGGTCCTTGCGGCCGCGGAAGGTCAGCATGACCGGCGAGAACTGCATCTGCTCCTCATACTTCGCATCGAACCATTCGTTCAGCTTCGCGCTTTGCTCGGCGACAACTGCCGGATCAACGGCAGCGGTCTGGGTCGACGGCGCACAGGCGGAAAGCGCAAGAGCAAGGGCCAGCGCGGAAACGGCACTGCGGATCATGGGGAAACCTCCGGAAGGGGTATTTGTTGTTAAACGATAAGGACCCCTACGCCTCGCCGCAACCCGCGTCAACCCCGCCGACAAGCCGTTCCTCTGATTGGCAACCCCGCCTTCGCCCGCTAGGAAAAGGTATGGTTACGCCCTCTCCCGCCCCCCGTACCGTCCGCCTCGGCACCCGTGGCTCTCCCCTCGCCCTCGCGCAGGCCCACCAGATCGCCGATGGAATCGCCTCCGTCTCCGGCGGCGCCCTGTTTGCGGATATTGTCACCTTCACCACCACCGGCGACCAGCTGACCACCGAGCGGCTGATCAATTCCGGCGGCAAGGGCCTGTTCACCCGCGAGCTCGACGATGCCCTCTCGCGCGGCGAGATCGACCTTGCCGTGCACAGCCTCAAGGATGTCCCCGCCCGCCTGCCGGACGGCCAGGTGTTTGCCGCCTTCCCGCTGCGCGAAGACCCGCGCGACGGCTTCGTCTCGAAATCCGCTCACTCGCTGCGCGACCTTCCCGCCGGCGCCCGCCTCGGCACCGCATCCCTCCGCCGCGAGGCGCAGGCCCTCGCCCTGCGTCCCGATCTCGGCGTCGTCACTTTCCGCGGCAATGTGCAGACCCGCCTGCGCAAGCTCGATGAAGGCCTCGCTGACGCCACCTTCCTCGCCATGGCTGGCCTCAACCGTCTCGGCTATGGCGAAGCCGCCAACCCGATCCCCATCGAAGACATGCTGCCCGCTGCAGCTCAAGGCATCATCGGCGTCGTCTGCCGCGAGGACGCTGACCCGCTCCTCTACGAAACCCTCCGTAAGCTGAACATTGCCGACAGCGAGGCCGCCGCTACAGCCGAGCGCGCTTTCCTCTCCCTGCTGGATGGCAGCTGCCGCACCCCCATCGCCGCGCATCTCACCGCCGAGGGCAGCCATTGGCGCCTTACCGGCGAAGTGCTCAGCATACGCGGCGAGCAGCGCTGGCGCGCGGCCGGCACCTGTCCGCGCACCGCTTCCGCCGCCGAACTCTCCGCCCTCGGAGAAACCGTCGCGCGCGAAGTCCTCGAAGCCGCCGGCGGCGCCCTGCCCCGTTTCACGGATGCGACATGACCCTCAAGGTCATCGTCACGAGGACCCAGCCCTTCGCGCAGGACACGGCCAAAGCGCTTGAAACCTTCGGCCTCTCGCCGGTCGTCTCGCCGATGCTGGTCATCCAATCCCTGCCGCCCCGCCCCGAAGTGATCGCAAGGGCGCGCCACCTCGTCTTCACCAGCGCGTCCGGCATCAGCGCCGCCGCGGGGTGCCAGCACGCCGAAGACGTCACTGTCTGGTGCGTCGGCCCCACCACGTCCGCCGCCGCCGAAGAGGCCGGCTTCACCCGCATCCTCGAAGGCCCCGGCAATGCCGACGACCTTGCCGCGATGATCATGGGCACCCTGCCCCGCCCGCAGGGATTGTTCGTACACGTCGCAAATGAGGACGCCGCCGGCCGCCTCGTCGCGCAGGTGAAAGAGGCAGGCTTCGAGGCCGAATTTCTCGCCCTCTACCGCACCGAGCCTGCCGCCGCCCTCACCCCCGAAGCGCAGGCTGTGCTCGCGGGCAAAGACCCCAGCCTCATCCTCCTCCACTCCGCCAAGGCCGCCGCCGCGCTTGCCGCTGGCTCGCCGGATCTTTCCCGCGCCGTCCTCGTCGCCATCTCCGAAGCCGCCCTTGCCCCCCTCAAGGGCCGTGCCGGACTGGGCGAGCGCATCGCCCACAAGCCACGCGAGTCCGATCTCATGCACGCTGTCCTCGAAGCTGCCGCAATCCTGAAGGATTGAAGCGCGCTTTGCCCTTGTGGGCTGCCTGTGCCAAACTTTTCTGAAACCTGAACGGCCTTATATGAACGCGATGAGCGACGACCCCTTCAGCGATACGGACCGGCCGGGCGCCACGATCGACGCCCAGTTCCAGCCAGATCGGAAGAGCGCCG
>DNFL01000200.1:0-314 GCA_003486945.1 Hyphomonas sp.
AACATAGGTTTTGATCCGGCGGCGGACATCCGGTTTGCATATCATGTGATCCCGAAACTGCACCCGAACGGGATCCGGCTGCGCGCCTTCGATGCGTCCGGCGCAGTTCTCGCAGACAGCACCTGGTATTCCACCGGCGGCGGCTTCATCGCGTCGCAGCGCCAGCTAGAACGGCCTTTGGCCGACGACATCGTCCCAACCGGGCCGGAAGCAAGGTATCCGTTCTATTCGGCTGCCGAGCTGCTTGCGACGTGCGAGCGAGAAGCACTGAGCATCGACGCCGTTATCATGGCGAACGAAGCTGCCAAGCGTTC
>DNFL01000200.1:589-1168 GCA_003486945.1 Hyphomonas sp.
CCCGCCGAAACTGAAGCGGCGCTCGACAGGATCGCCGGTGTCATGATGGCCTGCGTCGATCGCGGGCTTAGTCGCACGGGTATCTTGCCAGGCGGGCTCAAGGTGCGCCGGCGTGCCCCGGAAATCTGGCAAAAGCTGCGCGATGCGCCGCCATCAAACGAACGGGAACAACTGTTCGATTGGTTGAACGTCTATGCGATGGCCGTAAATGAAGAGAATGCAGCCGGCGGACAGGTCGTTACTGCGCCGACCAACGGCGCTGCTGGAATCATTCCGGCTGTGATTCGGTATTATTGCTGGGACTCGGAAGACCGCGATACGCGCATTCGCCGCTTCCTTCTCACGGCGGGCGGCATTGGTTTGCTGTATAAGCAGCGGGCCTCAATCTCGGGCGCCGAGATGGGCTGTCAGGGAGAAGTTGGGGTTGCCTGTTCCATGGCAGCCGGCGGCCTCGCCGCCGTCTGGGGCGGCACGCCGCAGCAAGTGGCCAACGCGGCAGAGATCGCTATGGAGCACAATCTGGGGCTCACCTGCGATCCTGTGGGCGGACTGGTTCAGATTCCCTGCATCGAACGCAAT
>DNFL01000200.1:1394-11579 GCA_003486945.1 Hyphomonas sp.
CCTGCATCGAACGCAATGCCATCGGCGCCGTGAAAGCGGCCAATGCCGCACGCCTTGCCTTGCATTCACTCGAACAGACCAAGGTTACGCTCGATCAGGTGATCGAAACGATGCGCCAGACCGGCATAGACATGTCGTCAAAGTACAAGGAAACGAGCCAGGGCGGACTGGCTGTTAACGTCGTCGAGTGCTGAGCTTCAGTCGTTTGAAAGCGCGCGCAGGACTTTCGCCATCGTTTCCAGTTTGGTGACCGAACCGGTGCGGTCGATCAGCGTATGACACCGCGCCCGCGCTTCATTGATCGGATCGCGTTTGTCGGGTGTGCCGGCTTCTGCATCCTGGAAGAGTTCGGCAATCGGAACGCGCAGGACCCGCGCAACGTTCGCCAGCATGCCTGCGCTCAGGCGGTTGGTACCGGTCTCATACTTCTGAAGTTGCTGGTGGCTGATGCCGAGTTCCTGTCCTAACTCGGACAAGGTGAAATTCTGCGACGTACGAAGCTCTCTGATCTTTTCCCCTACCATCTGGTCAATCCTGGTTGGGGAGCGGGAACCGGCAATTCGCATGTCGTCGATCATTTTTCTACCTTTTGGCATTTTTTTGTTGATCCCTCCACAGTAAGTGGAAGGCAAGCGTTTCAGTATTAAAAAAATCGTTCTACTGGCCCAAAATGTATAAAAAACCGTCTTGATCCAAGATGACCAACTGCGGTGTCAGTAGTCTCGTTTCCAACGTACGGAAACACGCGATTCACCCTTAGAGCTGGTCTCTGAGGACACCGACACCTGCGGGCGTGGCTGCCATTCAACTTCCACGCTGTTTCCAGCCGCGCCTTGTGTTGTCACCTCGAGGTAGACATCCGGAGCGAGATACTGACCGACGCCCAACTCGGCGTTGCCGGTATCGTCCACCCCCAGCCGCAAACGATCTATGCCGAGTCCCGCCTGAATAGCGCCGATGGGATCAAGTCCGCCGCCCTGTCCGGACAGGCGCGCAATTGATGCAGCGAGTTCCGCAGCTTCCAGCGCCGACAAATCGACTGACGATCTGCCGAACAGCATCCGTGACAGTATTTCGTCCTGTGGCAGGGAAGGCGTGCTTGTCAGTTCGAAGGTTGGCCGCGCCGGCGCGCCGCCGACATCTACCCGAACATTAAATCCATCGACCTGACGGTTTGCGGCAATCGCCATGCGAGCAGTATCGAGCGGCCCGTCGAACGTGATCAGGCCGCTCTCGAATTCAAACGGGCGCTGAGCGAGTTCCAACGATCCTCGCGCCAGTGTTGCGCGTCCGTTCAGCAGGATATTGCTGGGTGTTCCGGTCAGGGTGAGGTTCACGCCCCAATCCGTTTCAAGACCTCGTCCATGGAATGCAATTCCACGCGGCGCTGAAACTGCCAGATTCATTCGGATCGGCTTGTCGAGCAACGGATCGCGCCTGGCGCCATTCTCTTGGTCATCCCAACGCACGTTCAGCGTACGGATGTTGCTTCCTGCGAGGTTGTCGATCGCGAAGCGGGCATTGTCGATGGTCAACTTGCCGCTGAGCAATCGGTGATCGGAAAGCTCGTCAAGTTTGGCATTTCCGGAGACACGGGCGACATCACCAGCGCGGTCATATACCATTAGTCGATCCAGCTTCACGCCGATTCCGGCCTCGCTCTCTGCCAGACGACCATCGAAAGAGAGAGTGCCCCCGCCAGGGCCTGCAGCATTGCCGCGCACTTCCAGAAGATTGTTCTCGATCCCGGCATCCAGGGTAACCGCATTGAGACGGAAACCCATGGCTCCATACTCATAAAGGCCGTTGGCAATACGCGCCTCTCCTTTGACAGATGGCGTGTTCATAGAACCAGAGAGTTCGAAATTGCCGGTAACGGCGCCGCCGATATCGTGCCCATAGGCAATTGCAACAAGACGCAGCGCGTCGAGCTTTCCATCGAGATTGATCTGGCCGCGGATTGCACTGTCGCGGTCAGGCTGAACGAGTTCTCCGGCTGTTGCCACCATGGGCAACTGTGCCTGTGCTGAAATCCTGAGGTCGGGCCCGTAAGAGGCGTCGCTGGTCAGAGAGAGCGTGCGGCCTTCCAGAGTTCCGTTGAGGCGCATGTCGATTGCGGCGTCGACACCTGAAACCGGGCTGCGCGCCACGAATGACAGATTGCCTGAAGGTGTCTCGCCATAGAGCCGGCCACCGGCGCGGCCGGAAATCACCGCCTCCACTGGCGGCAATCCAAGCGCAGACAGAACGGGCGCGATGGAAACATTGTCAATTGAAACCAGGCTACTTGTCGTTTCTGCGCCGGGCAGCAGACGTGCACCGATACGCCCGCCGAGGGCCGAAATGTCGGCGTCAATTGTGAGGTTTGGTTCCATCGTCCACGCAATATCTCGGCGGGTCGCGATGGCAATTCCGAACAGCGTGCCATCGAACGATGCGGTGCCGGATATACTTTCCGCACCGGCGACGAGACTGCCGGCAAACCGAACGTCACTGATCACGCCGTCTTCCTGATCCACCAGCCGGCCCGTGACCTTGTATCCATCCGCTGTCGTCTCGATGACGGCGGTGACAAGATCGATTGTGTAGTCCGGCGTGACAGCAATATTCAGCGCCCGGATCTCTCCGCCCACTGCGAAAGGATCGGACTTTAACCGCCCGCCCGTGCCTTTGAAACTGAGGTTTCCAAAGGAAACGCCGCCAAGGTTGAGCGCTGTCGCCTGCGCGTCCACGTTCAGGTCCAGCCCGCCATCGTCTGCAATGAGAGCTGTTCCGGAAATGACGATGTCAGCGAGTTTTCCACGCAGGTTGACAAGCCGGGTCAGTCCAGGGCGGCGATCCAGATAGAAAGAGGCAGATGCAGGCTGTCTGCTCGAGACACCGGCGAGGCTCACCGGGCCGAACACTGAGCCTTCCAGAAATTTGAGGTTCACGTTGCTTGAGAGGTCTGAAACCTTCCGGCCGCTGACCAGTGCGTTGCCGCCCATTGATGTGCCGCTGATGCGAAGTCCGTCATCCTCCGGCGTGATGCGCAAGTTCACGGAATTCAGATCTACAATGTTCCCGGACACGTCTATCGGAACTTTCTGCGCGCCCACGAGGCGGAGATCCGGCGCGCCCGGACCGTAGATTGCGCCGGTCATCTGTCCTTCAAATCCGCGCAGCCGGAGGTCTAGGCGTTGAACCGAGCCCCAGTCCGGCCGGATCCGCAGGATCCCGCGCGCCGTGCCGGAGCCATCGACAAGAGGCTGCAGAGCATCTGTCCCGATGCGAAGGCCGGAAAAGTTGAGATTGAGACCGATCTCGAGATCGTCAAACTTTCCTTTCGCCTGCACAAATCCGTTGGCATTGCCCGTCACGCCGCCGGGCAGCGCAGCGAGTGATTGGGCGACGCGGCCCGAAACATTAAGCGTTCTTTCAGGGATGCTTGCTTCGCCAAGCAGTTGCGCTGTTCCCGATTGGTGGGCCAGTTCCGCCGCATTGACGATCAGCCGCTGCGTGGAAATATCATACACACCGTTTCCGGAAAGGCGCACTTCAGGCCCCAGCGCATTCACAGCAATCCTGTTTTTCGCAAGCGGTTCCAGAACCGAAACATCTACGCTGATAGGTATCCGCCCGTTTTCGTAAGCCGCTTCAACTGGCCCTTTGGCACTGGCGAAGGGTACGTTTGAGCGGTCATTGAAATCAACCTGCGCATTCCCGGAATAACGGTAAGTGCCTGTATCCTGAATCAGTTTGCCGTCGAGAAAGAGATGATCGATTCCATCCCAGAAGGGTTCAAGTGTCGAAAGCTCTGCCTTCAGGTCTGCAGCCTCCGAGAGGACGAAGCGTCCAGCCGGCGTCTTGCCTGCAAGTTTGACATGTCCTGCAGCTGTCCTCAGGTCCAGCACGAAGTCCGTTGAACGGCTCGCCATAGTCGCGACAAGTTCGGCTTCGGTTTCGGACCCGAGAAAGGCTGCAAAGTTTGCCGGAATGGGAAGCGCAGACGCATCCAGCCGGAGACTGCTTTCTATTCGCTTGTCCTCAATCTTCGCTGAGAGAAAAGCCTTGTCCGCACCGTCAATCGAAAGCTTCGCCTCTGCCAGGCCTTCTACCAGACTGCCTGCGCCGGAAGCGGTAAGGACGGCTGACGAGCCGTCCTGCAAGCGCAGCAAATGCGCGAACGTACCCAGCGCAGGAGCGATGCCTTCTACATTCACATCGAATGAGCCATCCCGCTTTCTTGCGATGCGTGCATCAATCCGATCGCCGGCACCTTCAAGTGGAGTCAGGGAAAGTTCGGTTTCGAGAGTGCCACTGCGTTCATTTATGAAGCGGGCTGAAACAGAAGATGCAGACTTGGGTCCCGCGACACCGTCTTCGAGTACAAGCCGCCCAATCGTTCCGCGTTCCAGCCGTACGGTCCACGCGCTGCTCTCCGACTTCGGCCGCGGCTCGCGCACAGGTACGCGGAGAACGTTGATTTCGGCGATTGCGACTGATTCCAGTTCCACTTTCCGCGATAGCAGCGACAGGGGCGACCACCGCATACGCACATCCGACACGGTTACCCATGCGCCACCGGCATCACGCACTTCGATGGAGCCAAGAGAAAAGTCCGAGAGCGGATCACCTTCCAGTTTGCGGACACTCAGCCGGCCGTAACCGGCAATCTCGCGCCCATCGATCTGGGAAACAACAAAGTCGCGCCCGGAATCCGTGGCGATCCACCACCGGGCCGTGACCATCAGCAATGCCAGCAGCACAGCGATTGAACCGGCCCATGCCGCTACCGGCCGGCGCTTGAACAAGGCGAGGATGTTGGCGAGGAGCGGCATCAGAATGCCTGCCCGATGGAAATATAGACCTGCACCGGACTGTCGCCGTCGCGCGGGTCAATCGGCGTGGCGATATCAAAGCGGATCGGTCCGAAGCCGGGATAGTAACGTACGCCCAGGCCAACCGCCGCGCCGGCATCAGAAAATAGAGATCCGGCATTGTCAGCGGCACCGCCAAAATCGACGAACGCCGCATAGCCAAAGCGCTCGGAAGCGCGCCAGCGAAGTTCCGCAGTCGAGGCAAACAAGTTGCGCCCGCCTTGCAGATTGCCGAGGCTGTCAGTCGGCGAAAGGCTTTGATAGTCATAGCCGCGCACTGTGCCGCCGCCGCCGGCAAAGAACAGTTTGTCAGGCGGCACGGCGTTCGACCCGGCAAATGCTCCGTACTCGGCGCGAAAGGCCGCAACGATGTTTTCGGAGATAGCGCGATAGGTTGAGCCCGTAAGATGTATGCGCGTATAACCGGGCGTGGCGTCGCCGAACGAAACACCGGACTCCACTCCGGCAAACAGACGCAGCCCGGATTGCGGGTCCAGCGGATCACCTACATCTGTGTAGGTTAGCCCTACCGGGAAGGCGAGCGTCACAAGTTCGCGTTCGATTCCGCCAACGATCTTGGCGCGCTGGTCTATGGTTCGCGTCGCATCCAGTTCGGCGCCAACGGAAAGGCGAAGCTGGCGACTGAAAGGCTGCGAGAGGCTGGCGCCGAGCTTTGCGCCTTCCAGGTCATACGCGTCAGTCTCCTCTGCGCGCACGCCCGCTTCAAGGGCGAGTGTCCGACCAAAACGGCCGATATTGGGAAGCTCGTATGTTGTGGTCAGGTCGCGGGCGAGCGTGGCGACCTTGGTGCTGACCCGGAACCTGTCGGCCCGGCCTGTCAGGTTGCGGCGTTCCCAGTATGCGTCAACGCCGACACCTTCTGTGGTCGAGGCGCTGAAGCCGGCACCGATGGTGCGTGGTTTGCCTTCCACCAGCGTCGCGGTGACAGTGTGGAGGCCGTCCGCGCCTGGCGCGTCGGAAACAGCGACGCCAATACCGTCATACAGTCCTGTGGAGCGCAGGCGTGTGCGCAGGCGGTCAATGACGCCCGGTGTATACAGATCGCCGTCGCGCCATGTCTTCAGGGTGCGGATCGTCTCCGCGTTGCGGCCCTCCGCCTCCGGCGCTTCTAGTGCGCCAAGCCGCACCTGCGGCCCCGGAACCAGCATGAAGGTCAGGTCTACATTGGCCTCATGCCGCGAAGCCAGAACATCGATGCCGTCGCTTCGGGCAAAGGCGTATCCTTGCCGGCGCAGCTGCGCGACCAGCAGATCATCGATTCGTTCAATCGTGTCCGTGCGCGCTATCGCGCCGCGCGGCAGATCCTCAAGGATGAGGTCCAGCGTCTCGGCCACTTCCGGCTGGATTGCGTCGCGTCCTTCGTATCCCCGGGTCGACACGGTAAACACGCGCCCCGGCCGTGCCTGCAGAACTGGCCGGTCCGTCAGGGTGTCGACGCGCGAAGGCATAACCTCGGCAGCAAGATACCCTTCCGAGGAAAGATAATCCTGGATCAGCTGAGCCGAACCATTCAGGCGGTTGCGCACTTCCAGAACGCTGCGGGGCGGCTCTTCGGCGACTTGCAGCAGTTCGTTTGCCCGCGCCCGCAACTCCGGCGGAATGCCCTGCACATCTGCGCGGGCGGATTTTTCGGGCTCGCGGGTGAGTGTCGATTGAAAGTTCGGAATCAGGCTGCAGGCAGACACCGACACCAGCAGAGCCGCCCCGGCCAAAGGCCGGGCGATCGTCCACATAGGGGCCGTTATCACCGGTTTCATACGCTACTCAGCATTCTGCGGATAGAATCTTGCAATAATTGGCCCAGTGATAGGGCAGGAACCATAACGTTCACTTGATAGGTGAAACGGTAATGCAGTCTGGTTAACGCCGATTGCGCTGGCAGGCCCGGCCCACCTATAAGACGCCCCTGCAACCTGGGATTCGGCTAAAATGATGTACCTTTTCGTGATTTGCGGCCTGTTTCTGCTGTTCATCGGGGGCGAGGCGCTGGTCCGGGGTTCCGTGAGCGTGGCCCGCAAGCTGAACATATCCGAGTTGGTCATTGGTCTGACACTGGTTGGATTTGGCACATCCGTGCCGGAACTGGTGACAAGCCTTCAGGCCATAGAACGCGGCGCCGTGGGTATTTCCGTCGGCAACGTCGTCGGGTCCAACATTGCCAATATCCTGCTGGTTCTGGCGCTTGCGGCGCTGATTTCTCCGATCGTGGTCAATCCCCAGGCGCTGCGGCGCGATGGATCGATCATGATCGCCGTCACCCTGATACTCTGCGCCATGATGTGGTTCGACCTGTTCAGCCGCATCGCCGGTTTCGGCCTTGTCGGACTGTTGATTGCCTACCTCGCTTTTTCCTTGTTGGCTGACTCCAAACCGGACAGTGCCGCCGGAGAGTTGCACCGCGCCGAGGGAGAAACGGTTGAAACGCAGTTTGGACTTGCCACGGGCATCCTGATTGCCATTGCCGGCCTTGCCGGCGTAGTCGCGGGCGCGAACTTTCTCGTGACCGGTTCCGTCTCGATTGCGCGGTCCTTCGGTATCAGCGAAACCGTCATTGGCCTAACAATCGTTGCGGTCGGCACCAGCCTTCCGGAGCTTGCCACGTCTGTCGTCGCCGCTATCCGCAAACGTGCCGACGTCGCCATCGGCAACATCATCGGCTCCAACATTTTCAACATCCTGGGTATCCTCGGCATCACCGCGCTGGTGCACCCGTTCAGCATCCGCGGCGATATTTCGGCCGACGCCATCGCCGGCGATGCGCCCGTAAGCATCATCTCGAACATTGATGTTGGCGCGCTCGTACTTTCGGCAGCGCTGCTGATCCTGTTCGCCTTCACCGGCAAGCGCATCTCGCGCTGGGAAGGCGGGGTGCTGCTGCTGGGTTATACTGTCTATATGGGCCTCACATTCGGCTTCATTCCAACCATAGGCCTTCTTCCCAATGGCTGATCACGATAACTACAAAGGCCTCGGACATCTTGGCCAGGCGAGCGCCATTCCGGCATCGCCGGAAGAAGCGGTCCTTGAGCGGGTGCCCAATCCACACGCCGGCACGTTGTATCTCACGCGTTTCGTCGCGCCGGAGTTCACGTCACTCTGCCCGGTCACCGGCCAGCCGGATTTTGCCCACCTCGTCATCGACTATGCTCCGGGCGATTGGCTGGTGGAGTCAAAGAGCCTGAAACTCTACCTCACCAGCTTCCGCAACCATGGCGCATTCCATGAGGACTGCACCGTTTCCATCGGCAAACGGATTCACGAGTTCACTGCCGCCAAATGGCTGCGCATTTCCGGCTACTGGTACCCGCGCGGCGGCATTCCGATTGATGTGTTCTGGCAATCCGGCGCCATTCCTGACGGCCTCTACGTGCCCGATACCGGTGTCGCGTCCTATCGGGGCCGCGGTTAGGCCTTCCAGCGTGAGGTTCGCTCGGATACATCGGCCCGTGCGCGCTCCGGAGACGGCATTTTCGAGGTGCCGAGATACGCAAATCCGGCAACGCGCTCTTTGTCCTTGAGGCCCAGCAGGACGCCTGCATCGCCATCAAAGGCAGCCCATTCCGTCAGCCAAACGCCCGCCCAGCCGCTCGCATTGGCAGCGAGAAGCAGGTTGTAGCAAACCGCACCGGCTGAAAGTTCCTGTTCCCAAAGCGGCGTCCTGCCATCGTCAACAGGGCTCGAAACAACAGCAACGACAACTGGCGCTCGAAGGAATGCTTTTCGCGCTTCTTCAACTTCCGATGCGGGCTTGTTCCGCTTCGAAAGGATATCCGCCAGACCATCGCCGAATGCCGCCCGCGCTTCGCCTTCAAATACGATAAAGCGCCAGGGTCCGAGCTTACGATGATCCGGAACGCGCGCGGCGATGCTGAGCAGTTCGTCCAGCTCTGCCGGATCGGGCCCCGGCTCGCCAAGGAACAGTTTGTTGGCCGAACGCCTCAGCGCCAGCAACGCTCGGGCTTCAGCGCTTGGCCTGGCGCCGGCGAGCGGCTGATTGAACGGAGGCGGGGGAGGGAAGCGACGGGTCATGAAATCCGCTTACCGGGACCCGCGAATTCAGAGAAGCGCGATTTATTTTCTACGACAGCTTGCCGGTTGCCCTGGAGCGTTCTATCTTCTGAAAGTGAACAACGTTCACTTTGTAAACGTCGCTTTGGGGCGCAGCGTGTCCGAGCAGATCGAATTCGACCATTCGCCGGCTGAACGGCGCAGATTGCGAGTGCGCGGTGCCATTCTGGAGGCCGCAGAGCGCGTATTTGCTGCAGAAGGCGAGGCGGGTCTGTCGATCCGCCGGCTGGCTGACGCAATCGATTATTCACCATCCGCGATCTACAAATACTTCGGTTCAAAAGAAGAGCTGATCGAAGAGCTCAAGGAAGCGTTCTTCGGACGCTTGATGTCCAGCATGGATCAGGCGGCGTTCAAGGCGCTGCCCTTTGATCAACGCACAAGGCGCTGCTTCATGAGCTACATCGAAGTCGCCACAGAGCGCCCCCATCATTACCTCGCCGCCTTTTCATCCTCGGCAGGCGACGCCACCATCGCGAAGCCTGCGGATTGGGAAGCATTCCAGAAGACTGAAAAAGGAAAGGCCTTCAGCACCGTTGTCGCGATTGTGCAGGAAGGCCAGCAGACCGGCCAGTTCGACCGGTCGCTCGATCCAATCCACGCCGCGCGGTCCCTCTGGGCGTCGATGCATGGTTTGGCACAAATTCTGATCAGCATTCCAAACTTCGGCGACGGTATGCCGGAATCTGCAGCACGCCTCAGCAATCGCGAATTTACGGCATTCCATGTGGACCTGATGGTCCGCAGCCTCCAACCCCGCCACCCCTCTCCGGCCAACGACGAGACACATCATGTCTGACAGCCATTATTCCGAGTCAGAACTATCGCGTGACGTCCGGCCAACCTGGCTGAAGGGTATCGCGTTCCTGGTCATCCTTGGCCTCGCAACTGGCGGGCTGGTCTATGGCGCCTTTGCGATGCGCAGCAAGGAAGGTCCGAAGGTTGCTGTCGCTGCTCCGGAGCCTCTGACCGTCGAAGTGGCTGACATCGAAGTCGCGACGACTTTCGAACTTGAAGAAGGCTATGCCGGCCTCGCCACTGCCTCCCGGACCAGCCAGCTTGGCTTTTCCAGCGGTGGGCGGATTGATGCCATCAATGTCCGCGTCGGTGACCGTGTCACGGCTGGTGCCACACTCGCCAAACTGGACATCCGTGCGCTCGGCGCCCAGCTTGCGTCGGCAAACGCGGTCGTTGAAGAAGCCCGCGCATCACACCGTCTTGCGCTCGATACCGTCGG
>DNFL01000200.1:11792-38294 GCA_003486945.1 Hyphomonas sp.
CCGTCTTGCGCTCGATACCGTCGAACGCCAGCGCACACTTCGCCAGCAAGGCCACGTTTCCTCCCAACGTGTTGATGAGGCCGAAGCGCAAGCCGCCACTGCAGCGGCGCGCATAGAGGCAGCTCGCGCCCAGGCCGACACGCTCCGTGTGCAGATTGATCTTGCCCGCATCACGGCGCCTTATGACGGCGTCATAACGAACCGGTTCGCAGATGAAGGCGCCATCGCAGGGCCGGGACTGCCACTGCTGGAAGTCGTCGAGACCGGCAAGCTCGAAGCCCGCATCGGCGTTCCGTCTGCCGCTGTAAGCTCACTCGAACCCGGCAAGGAGTACATGCTCCAGTCCGACGCTGGAGCTGTTCCTGCCACCCTGCGCAGCGTCACCGGAGTCGTCAGCACATCGCAGCGCACCGTCGCTGCCGTGTTTGATTTTACCCAACCCGATGCCATTCCTGCCGGCAGCGTCGTTCGCCTGAACCTGCCGCGAACAATCGAGGAAGGCGGCTTCTGGGTGCCGTTGAAAGCGCTCACCAGCGCTTCGCGCGGCCTCTGGACTATCTATGTTGCCGTGCCTTCCGGCAGCGGAACGCGCGCCGAAGGCCGCCTCGTGGAAATGATCTACTCGACGGGCGACCGCGCCTATGTCCGTGGGCCGATGAAACCCAATGACCGCGTGATCATCGATGGCCTTCACCGCATCACACCCGGCGTGCCGGTCACCCCCATCCAATCGCAGCGCGCCGCTGCGGATCATGATGGCTAGGAGCCGCCGGCCTTGAACCTGCGCTCACTCTTCTTCCGCCTGCCACGCCTGACGGTGCTGGCGATCCTCGTCATCTTGCTGGGCGGCGTAGGCGCGTTCTTTTCACTTGGCCGTCAGGAAGACCCGACGCTGGTCGAGCGTTTCGGCATGGTCATCGTCACGCTCCCTGGCGCGGACGCGGAGCGGATGGAAGCGTTGATCGCGCAGCCACTCGAAGCCGCGCTGATGGAATTGCCGGAAATGGAACAGGTCGAAGCGCATTCGCGCAGCGGCGTGGTGCAGATCCGCATCAACATCCGCGAAGACCTGTCTGAAGCCGAAGTGGATGACGCATGGACCCTCGTGCGCCAGCAAGTCGCCAAGGCACAGCAATCCTTCCCGTCCGGCGCATCTCCGCCGGAGATCAAACGGCTCTACATCGGCGCCAGCACAATGGTCGTCTCCCTCACATGGGACGGCGCAGGCGATCCGCCGCTCGCGGTCATGCGCCGCCTCGGTCTCGACCTTCAGGATACGTTCCAGCGGCTCAATGGCACCGAGCTGACCGAAACCTTCGGCATGCCCGTCGAAGAAGTTCGCGTCATTGCCGACAATGACGCGCTTTCGGCGGCCGGCATCAGCATAGCCGCCGCTGCCAGCGCCATCGCAGGGGCGGATTCTAAGGCCCCCGCCGGGCGCCTGCGCACCGAAGGCGGCACAGTCGGCGTCGAAGTGGGCGGCGAACTGGACGGCATTGCGCGGGTGCGCGCGGTGCCTCTGGTGCAAGGCGCCAGCGGTTCCGTTATCCGCGTCGGCGATGTGGCAACCGTCCTGAAGGGCTACGAAGAACCGGCGACCCGAATGGCGCTGGAAAACAACAAACGCGCAGTCCTGGTCGCCGCCTACATCACGCCGAACGAACGCGTCGACCTCTGGGCCGCCGCGGCCCACAAGGCGCTTGCAATCTTTGAGCAGCGCGTGCCGCCCGGCATCAAGATGGAAGTCGTCTTCGACCAGAGCGTCTACACCATCAATCGCCTGTCAGGCCTGGGACAGAACCTGCTGTTCTCCGCTCTGATCGTCTTTGCGGTTCTGTTCTTCACGATGGGTTGGCGTTCGGCGCTCGTCGTTGGCACAGCCATGCCGCTCACTGTTGCGCTCGTGCTGATCCTTTTCCAGGTCTACGGCCACCCCCTGCATCAGATGTCGGTCACTGGCCTAGTTATTTCGCTCGGCCTCCTGATCGACAACGCGATCGTGGTCGTCGACGATATCGACCAATGGCGCGCCCGGGGCAGCACACGCCTCGAAGCCATCGACAAGAGCCTCCAGCGCCTGTTCGCCCCGCTAGCTGCCTCAACTCTAACCACCGCGCTCGCATTTGCACCTATCGCTTTGCTGCCGGGCTCCGCGGGTGAGTTTGTCGGCATGATCGGTGTGTCGGTTATCTTCTCAATCGTCTCTTCCTTCGTGCTCTCCGTTACAATCATCCCCGCCATCGCCGGCTGGTTTGACCGCACGCGCGGGTGGGAGAAAGGTATCGCCCGCCGTCCGCGCCGCTGGTGGCGCGACGGGGTGTCCATCGATTTCATCTCGGATGGCTACCGCGCCACGATCGAAGCGGTCATCCGTTTCCCCGCGCTGGGCATCCTCGTCTGCATCGTTCCAGCGGCGTTCGGCCTCTATCTGCTCTCGCAACTGCCGCAGCAGTTCTTTCCGCCTACGGAGCGAGACCAGTTCCAGCTGACACTCAACCTCACCGCCGAATCAAATCTCGCCGATACCGAAGCCGCCACCCGGCGCGCCACCGAACTGATCATACAGAATGAGGGCGTGAAATCCGTCACATGGGTACTCGGAGAGCCTTCGCCGCGGGTTTACTACAACGCCTTCAACAATACGCGCGGCGTTGAAGGTTTTGCCTCTGGCTGGGTCCAGCTCGACGGCAACGAGCGCACCCGCCAGATTGTTGACGACGTGCAAAGACAGGTCCGCCGTGAGTTTCCGAACGCGCGTTTCCTGGCGCTGCCATTTGAGCAAGGCCCGCCCGCTGACGCGCCAATTGAACTCGTTCTTCGCGGACCTGACCTTGAAGTTCTGAACCGCCTAGGTGAAGAAGTCCGCGCTGTCCTTATCGAAACGCCCGGCGTCACGTTTACGCTCTCTTCACTCGAACTGGGTGCGCCGACGCTTCGCCTGAAGGCGGACGAGTCAGCCACCGGACTTGCTGGCAGCCGTCTGGTTGACCTTGCCGCCAACATCAACTCCGAGCTCGAAGGGTTGCGTGCCGGTTCCGTGCTGGAAGGTACTGAAGAACTCCCGGTACGGATCATGTCGTCCGACAGCCGCCGTACGACCCTCGGTTCGCTTCAAGGCAAGACGATAGGTGCAACGCCCGGTGATGCCGGCACGCCGCTGTCCGCCCTCGGCGAGATGGAGCTGACACCCAAGACTGCCATCATCTCCCGTCGCGACGGTCTGCGCACCAATCAGGTGCTTGCCTATCTCGATCCCTACACGCTGCCCGCGCCTAGCCTCGAAGCATTTCAGGAAAGACTTGCCGCCTCCGGTTTCACAATTCCGCCGGGCTACGACATGTTGATCGGCGGCGAAGCGGAGAACTCCGGAGAAGCGGTCGGCAATCTCGCCGGTGTCGGCGTTCCGCTCCTGCTTGTCATGGCCGGAGCCATCATGCTCGTATTCAATTCCTTCCGCATGATGTTGCTGATCGTTGTCGCCGGCATCCTGTCAGTTTTCTTTGCCTTCATTGGCGTCTGGCTTTTCAACCTGCCATTTGGCTTCAACGCCATCATCGGCAGCCTCGGCCTCTTCGGCATCGCCATCAACGGAACCATTGTCGTGCTGTCGCTTCTGCGCGGCAGCGAAGAGGCAATGGCCGATGACATCATTGCCCAGCGCGAAATAGTCATGGACGCAACCCGGCATATCGTTGCCACCACACTGACCACCATGGGCGGCTTCGTCCCGATCCTGCTCTCGGGCGATGCCTTCTGGCTGCCGCTGGCGGCCGGTATCGCAGGCGGAGTAGGGGGCTCGGCCTTGCTGGCGCTCTATTTCACGCCGGCGGTTTTCCGCCTGTCCACCATGAAACCGTTCCAGCGCCTGCTTGGGCGGGGCCCGCGCCGCCCCGTTGCCGCCGAGTAAGTGCCGGACGAAGCAATTGAAATACGCCGCCAGAGGCGCCATCTGGCAAGACAAGGGAATTTTCGGAGACGACCATGATCGACAATCCCGACATCGGCGCCCCCGCGCCCGCCTGGAAACGTCTCCGCTTCGAGGCGACGGCTGCAGCTGCGGACGAGCCATCCCTCGCGAGCTATCTCAACGCCTCGGTCCTCAGCCATGCAACGCTGGGCGAAGCCCTGTCCTACCACCTCGCCGAAAAGCTCTCGAGCCCGGCCATGGCGCCGCAACTTATCCGCCATGTCATCATCGGCATCTACGATTCCACGCCGGATCTCATCCGCATCGCAGAAGCTGACATGCAGGCTGTCATCGAGCGCGACCCTGCTGCGCGCGGCATGCTGCAACCCTTCCTCTTCTTCAAAGGTTTCCTCGCGCTGCAGACGCACCGCGTCGCCCACGCGCTCTGGCGTCAGGGCCGTGAAACGCTGGCCTTCCATTTCCAGAGCCGCGCCTCTGAACTTTTTGATGTCGATATCCACCCCGCCGCCCGCATTGGCGAAGGCGTCATGCTCGACCATGCCTCCGGCATCACCATCGGTGAAACCGCCGTTGTCGGCGAAGGCTGCTCGCTCCTGCACGGTGTAACGCTCGGCGGCACAGGCAAGGAAGTCGGCGACCGCCACCCGAAGATCGGCAAGGGCGTCCTCCTCTCCGTTGGCGCGAAAATCCTCGGCAACATCACCGTCGGCGACGAAGCCAAGGTCGCCGCGGGCAGCGTCGTGCTGAGGGATGTGCCCGCCCGTTGCACGGTTGCAGGCGTTCCAGCGAAGATCGTAGGTGGTCCCGTCTGCTGCCAGCCGGCCGAGACGATGGACCAGGGCATACCGGACCAGACCACCTCATCCTGAGCCAGTAGCAGCCATGCACTTTGCGCGGCGCATCAAAGCGACTAATCTGCCCGGCAGATTGATTTGATTTGGAAAATGACAAGATGAACAAGGAAGAAACCCTGCGGCTCGAGGCCTACCTCAAGGAAAAGCTGCACCCCGGCCTGCGCCTCCTGGCGCGCGACAAGGTGAATGATTCCGTCGAAGTGTATCTCGGCGCCGAGTTCCTCGCGGTCGTCTACAAGGACGAAGACGAGGGCGAGACGTCCTACCAGTTCACCATGACGGTCCTCAAAGAAGATATCATGGGCGGCTGAAGACTATTTGTCTTCCCGCCAGGCCGCGCGCGCCAGCCTGTCATTGATCGCCTCGCCAAGCCCTTCCTGCGGGATCGGGGCGACGGCGATGCGATCAAACCGCTCATCCAGAGCCCGCAGCATCGCAAACAGCTTCGTCGCCGCCTCGGCAAGGTCGCCTGTGGGCGACAGGTTGATGCCCGCCGTGCTGGACGGCCCGAAGCCGAGGTAGCCTTCGCCTTCTTCGGGCGCTGACGCATTCAGCCGCAGCCTTGCCTTGGGCGCATAGTGCGATTTAAGCTGCCCCGGCGCATTGATGCTGCCTTGATCCGTGTACGCACGAACCTTCACACCCAGCTTCGCCTCGATCTCCTCGCGGGCAATGCCGCCCGGCCGCAGCAGCACCGGCTCGTCGCCATCAAAGCCGAGGATCGTCGATTCCATCCCCACCCTGCATGGCCCGCCATCCAAGATCAGGTCGATCTTGCTGCCAAGGTCAGCCGCCACATGGTCTGCCCGCGTCGGACTCACATGGCCGGATTTGTTCGCTGAAGGCGCCACCACCGGCCGCCCCAGAACGGTGATCAGCGCCTGCGCCGCCTTGTTGTCCGGCCAGCGCAGCCCGACCGAATCAAGCCCGGCCCGCGCCAGATCCGAAATCCGCGTCTCTGCCCGCACCGGCAGCACCAGCGTCAACGGTCCCGGCCAGAACGCCTCAGCACACCGCCGCGCCATCGGCGAGAACTCCGCCTCCGCCTCCGCCATCCCCAGCGAGGCTATATGCGCGATCAACGGATTGAACTGCGGCCGGCCCTTGGCAGCATATAGCCGTGCAACGGCGTCCGCATTGCTCGCATCTGCCGCCAGTCCGTAAACCGTCTCTGTCGGAATCGCGACCAGCCCGCCCTCGCTGAGAATTTCAACGGCAAGGGCAATCGTTTCAGGAAGAACGGGAACAACCGGCGCAATCATCCGCGCGCCTTAGCACCCGCCAGCACCCGCGCCTAGCTCCGCCGCGTTGCCTTGCCGGAAAGCGTCACCGTCACCTCGTCCGCCACATAGGCCGCCCCAGGATCGGAAGATTGCCCGAGGTCCAGCGCCTTGCGCGACAACTCTGCCGAACCGCTGAGTCTGGCCTCATCGCCCGCGATATCCAGCGTGAACCCCAACGGCACTCTCACGGCCGAGCCCTTTAGCGTGATCGTCGCGGTGGCCGTGTATCCGCCCGCCGCTTCTGCAAAGTCGGAAAGCTCGACAACAGCCTCCGGGAACTCACCCGGATTGAACCATTCCTTGCCGCGCAGGTTGTCATCATACAGTTTCGTTCCGGTGCGGATGGAGCGCGTATCGATCACCACTTGCACCGCCGAACGCTCCAGATCGTCAGGATAGAACGCCACGTCCGCCGTCCACGCTCCGAACACGCCGCCAAATCCGCGGCCTTCATGCGCACCGTCAAACCGGATTTCGGACGCGGAATAGTCCACATCCCAATTGCCTTCTATCCTAGGAGCCGTCTGCGATTTCGCTCCGCCATTGCCGCCAGAGCCGAACATCGACGCCACAGCAATCACCGCGAACAGCAACAAGCTGCCCCCGAACGCAAAGATGAACCCGCGTCCCGGCAGAGCAGGCGGCTCCGTCTTGCCGAAGAGGCCCGGCAACATTCGCTTCAGCACACCGTCTTCTGCGCCGATCTCATGCTTCACAGCGCCTGCCACATGCAGCGCAAGAAGGCCAAATATCAGCCACGCGCTCTTGCTGTGGAAAAACTCGGCGACGCCGTAAACCGCTTCGCTCCGCAGGCCGTCCGTAAACGGAAGATGCGGCCAGCTCAGCACGCCGTAGAGCACGGTCGACACCTGGAACGGCGAAACCGACACCATGAACCAGCCGACCAGCGGAACACCGATCATCAGCGCATAGAAGGCCACATGCACCGCATGCGAAGCAGTCTTCTCGAGCGGCGCCATGCCTTCCGGGAGCGACGGCGGTGGGTTAGCAAAACGCCAGCCGAGCCGGGCCAGCGCCAGGAACAGGATCGTGATCCCGACAGACTTGTGCAGCTGAAAGCGCGCCTCGTTGTCTTCCATGGCCCAGCCGAGCAGGATCATGAAAATCAGCAAAGCCGCCATCGCCCAATGAAGGGCAATGGCAACACTCGTATATCGGGACCGCGATAC
This sequence comes from Hyphomonas sp., assembly GCA_003486945.1. Classification (GTDB taxonomy): domain Bacteria; phylum Pseudomonadota; class Alphaproteobacteria; order Caulobacterales; family Hyphomonadaceae; genus Hyphomonas. Next base: position 19,048 of record DNFL01000200.1, read on the forward strand.
GTCGCTCACTATTCGCTCGCCGGAACTTCCGAGAATTCCGCCTCGACGATGACTTCCACTTCATCGCCGATATTCGGCGCGAAGGTCGTGTGGCCGAAATCCGAGCGCTTGAGCACGGTGCGGGCTGAGAAGCCGATCTTGTCCTGATCTGGTGCCCACGGCATCTGCGCGACACCGTTATAGGTCACATCCATCGTTACCGGCTTGGTCACGCCGAGGAAGGTCAGGTCGCCGGTCACCGTGCCGGTCGTCGGCGAGGTTTGCGTGGCGCCGGTCGACTTGAACGTGATCGCCGGGAAGGCAACGCCGTTCAGCCATTTGGCATCCTTGCCGAGGTCTTCGTTCCAGCTGGCATAGGGCGTACCCTGGTGGGTGCCGACATAGTCGCCCGGATAGTCGGTCTCGACCGAAAGCGGATCGATTGTCACTTCAATCGAGTTCGCAGAAATGTCGTCCGGATTGAAGGTCAGGGTCGCGTCAAATTTCTTGAAGCGCGCCGTGTAGTCCGACAGGCCGAAATGGCCGACCTTCCAGGTGATGGAGGCGTGGTTCGCGTCCAGCGCATACGTGGCTGCACGGCCATAGGCGACGTCTGCGGCGGCGACTTCAGCAACAGGGGCAGCCGCCTCGGGCGCCGGCGCAGCTGTCTCAGCGGGGGTACAGGCGGCGAGGGCGAGAGCGCTCGCAGAAATCAGGAAAAGTCTCATTGGGTGGTCTCCAGCATGCCATAAAGGGGCGCCCACACAGTTAGCGTGCCCTTTCGCCAAGTGAACCACTTGATTATCACTATCCCGGCATAACTCCTATCCGGACTGGAACACCATGGCCTATGACGCGCCCGTCGAAGACATCGCATTTTCCCTCGAAGGCGTTGCAGGCATTGGGAAACTCGCAGGGTTGCCGGGCCACGAAGCGTATGACCCGGACTTGATCGCTCCGATCCTTGAGGAAGCTGCCAAACTCGCTCGGGATATCCTCGCCCCGCTGAACCAGACCGGTGATTCGCAAGGTGCCCGCCTGCAGGATGGCGGCGTCATTGCTGCAAATGGTTTCCGCGAAGCCTACGCAGCATTCCGCGATGGGGGCTGGATGGGCCTCGCCGCACCGGAAGAATGGGGCGGGCAGGGGCTCCCCCGCGCGCTCGCGCTCGGCGTCATGGAAATGTTCCACGCCGCCAACATGGCATTCGGGCTCTGCCCGATGCTCTCCTACGGCGCCATCGAAGCGCTCCTCGCCCATGGCACGCCGGAGCAACAGAAAACCTACCTGCCGAAACTCGTCTCCGGTGACTGGACCGGCACAATGAACCTGACCGAGCCGCAGGCCGGCAGCGATGTCGGCGCCCTCGTCACCAAGGCAGTCCCCAATGCCGATGGCAGCTATGCCATCACCGGCCAGAAAATCTTCATCACCTGGGGCGACCACGACCTCACCGAAAACATCATCCATCTCGTTCTCGCCCGCCTGCCGGATGCCCCGGCTGGGTCGCGCGGCATCTCGCTCTTCATCGTGCCGAAATTCCTTGTGAATGCTGATGGCACCCTTGGCGTGCGCAATCCCGTGCGCTGCATCGGCCTCGAAAAAAAGATGGGCATCCATGCGAGCCCCACCTGCGTGATGGAGTATTCTGGCGCCAGCGGCTGGCTTATCGGCGAAGCCAACAAGGGCCTTGCCTGCATGTTCACGATGATGAACTCGGCGCGCCTCAATGTCGGCCTCGAAGGTGTCGCCGTAGGTGAAGCTGCCTATCAGGCCGCCTTCGCCTATGCGCAGGAACGCAAGCAGGGCAAGGTCGAAGGCGTCAGCGGTCCGGCGCCGATCCTGCATCACGCCGATATCCGCCGCACACTGATCACCATGCGCGCCCGCGTCGCCGCCGCCCGCGCGATCTGCTATGCCACCGGCGTCGCCGCAGACCTTGCGAATGCGTCGAAGAACCCGTCCGAGCGCAAATCCGCAAAGGCGCGCGAAGACTTGCTCACCCCCATCGCCAAGGCGTGGAGCACCGACGTGGGCGTCGATGTCGCCAGCATGGGCGTGCAGGTGCATGGCGGCATGGGCTTCATGAACGAAACCCTCGCTGCGCAGCTCTACCGTGATGCCCGTATCGCGCCGATCTATGAGGGCACCAATGGCATCCAGGCCATCGATCTTGTCGGCCGCAAACTCGCCCTCACCGGCGGCGCGTCGATGCGCGACATGATCACCGAGATCGACGAAACCGTCCGGCTCGCCCGCTCCACAAACGATCCGCAATTCGTGCAGATCGCTGACCGCCTCTGGGCCGCCTCCAAGGCGCTCGGCGAGGCGACAGACTGGATGCTCGCGCGCCTGAAAGCTGAGGAACAGGACAAGGCCCTCGCCGGCGCCACCGCCTATCTCGCCCTCGCGGGAGATGTCATCGGCGGCCACTTCCTCGCGCGCGCTGCCCTCGCTTCGCGCAGCAAGGCCGCAGACTTCCGCGCGCGCCAGACTGCGCTTGCGGGCTTCTTTGCCGAAACAGTCCTTGCTACGGCCCCGGGCCGGGTTCCCGGCATCACGGAAGGCGGCGACCGCTTCCTCTCCAGCAGCAGCGCACTTTTCGGAATCGACTGACACATGGCCTGGTCCAAGAAATACGAAGGCGCAGAGCCGGTTCGCATCAACAAATGGCTGGCGCTGGAAGGCGTTTGCTCGCGGCGCGAGGCAGATGCACTGATAGAGCAAGGCCTTGTCGAGGTAGACGGCAAGTGCATCACTGAACTCGGCGAACGCCTCGAGCCCGGTCAGACGATCAGCCTCGCCGCCAAGGCTTCGCAGAAGCTCGACAGCCAGCTCTCGGTCATTCTCAACAAGCCGGTCGGTTTCGTCTCCGGCACACCGGAGCCCGGCGAAACGCCCGCCGTGCGCCTCATCACCGAGCAGCGCCTCTCCGGACAGGCCCCCGCCATTCCCGGCCGCAACAGCAAGCTCGCGCCCCTCGGCCGGCTCGACAAGGACTCGCGCGGTCTCCTGATCCTCTCGGAAGACGGCGTCCTCGCCAAAGCCATCATTGGACCGCTCAGTGAAGTCGACAAGGAATACGTCGTCAAAGTTGGCGGCGAGATCACCGAGGAGAAACTGAAACTCCTGCGCCACGGCCTCGAACTGGACGGCCGCAAGCTCCGCCCTGCCAAGGTCAATGCCGAGGGGAAGGGCACCCTGCGCTTCGTTCTCAACGAAGGCCGCAACCGCCAGATCCGCCGCATGTGCTCGCTCGTGCACCTCAAGGTCCTCGACCTGCAACGCATCCGCGTCGGCCCGGTCGACCTCGGCAATCTCCCCGAAGGGAAATGGCGCGCCCTCAGCCACAAGGAGCGCGCCGCCCTCATCGCCATGAGTCAGGCCGCCAAACCATCACGAACCTCAGGCCCGGCAAAGCCGCGCCCGAAAGTCGCCAGCGCCCCGGTCAGTGACCAGGCCGAGAAGCTGCCCTATCGCCCAAAGAATGACGGCCCCCGAGGCCCGAAATTCAAGCGCACCAAGCTTCCCCCGCGTCCGCGAAGCTCCATCAAGTAACTTCCCCTGCGTGACGACTCGACGGGTTGGTCTGGAGGGCTAACGTCCCCCCATGGATGGCTTCGAATTCGCACCCACGCACCGCGCCGGACTGACGTTTCCCTTTGGAGAAACCACCCCGGACCTGGCCGAAACGATCACGGTTGCGCCGGGTATCGAATGGGTACGCATGCCGCTTCCGTTCGCGCTTAAGTTTATAAATCTCTGGCTCATCGATGACGGCGACGGCTGGACGATTGTCGATACCGGCATCCCGCAAACCGAAACCCGGACAGCCTGGAAAAAGCTGTTAGAAGCTAGAATCTCTGACAAGAAGCCGCTGAAGCGTGTGATCATAACGCACATGCACCCGGACCATGTCGGCACCGCCGGGTGGCTTTGCCACAAGTACGGCGCCGAACTCTGGATGACCCAGCTGGAATACATCACCTGCCGGATGCTGGTCGCTGACACGGGGCGCGAAGCCCCTCCCGCAGGTGTGGAATTCTACCGCCGCGCGGGATGGGATGAGGCCTCCCTCGACACCTACCGCAAGCGATTTGGCGGCTTTGGCCGCGGCGTCAGCCAGATGCCCGATTCCTACCGCCGCATCGTGGATGGCGAGGAATTCCGGATGGCTGGCACCACCTGGCGCGTAGTCGTAGGCTCTGGCCATTCCCCCGAGCACGCTTGCCTGTTCAGCCCGGACATCAACATCGTCATCTCCGGCGACCAGCTCCTGCCGCGCATCTCTTCCAACGTCTCGGTCCACCCAACCGAACCGGAGGCCAATCCGCTCGACGACTGGCTGCGCAGTTGCCGTAAATTGCTGGAAACCTTGCCTGAAGATGTCCTCGTGCTGCCAGCGCATAACGAGCCATTCATCGGCGCTCACAAGCGCCTGCAGCACCTGATCGACGGCCACGAAACCGCGCTTACCCGCCTGCGCCAGCGCCTCGGCAAGCAGTCCATGACCGTGCTGGACACCTTCATTGCGGTCTTCGGGCGCGCCATCAAGGAAGACGAGGTCAGCATGGCCACGGGCGAGGCCATCGCCCACCTTAACTACTTGAAACATCGACAGGAATTGTCAGTTTCCCCTAATGAGGAAGGGGTGCTCCTCTACAGCCTCGCCTGACCGGTCGCTGCCCCGCCGGGGAATAGCAGTCACATGGGCGTTTTCGCCTTCGCAGGCAGCTCTCTTTTCGTTTAAGACTGGCCCCGAAAACGGAATCTCGAGGTCAGAATGTCCAGTGAAATCGACGCCCCGGCCTCGGAAGTGGCGCCGCAGACGACTTGGGAAAAGGTCAAGCGCGAACTGAAGGAATGGGGCGCCACTCTGGCCATCGTCGCGCCGGTCTTCCTGCTGTTCACCGGCCTGCTGTACGAACAGCGCGTCATCCCCTCCGAAAGCATGGTTCCCAGCCTCGAAGTCGGTGACCGCGTGGCTGTGGCCAAATTTGCATATGGTTATGGCCGTTACTCGCTGCCACTCAGCATTGGCCGCTACCTGCCGCTCGGCGAAGGCCGTTTCTTTCCCGGCGTGCCGAAGCGCGGCGAAGTCGTGGTGTTCGAGCATACCCATTCCGACCGCGTCATGATCAAGAGGGTGATTGGTCTGCCCGGCGATACGGTTCAGATTCTGAACGAAACTTTGATCATCAATGGTGAGCCGGTCGCCTCGGAATTTGTTCGCTCCGTTCGGTATGTTCCGAACGGGGAAGCGGTAATCGATCAGGCACAGGAATGGCGCGAAACCGTGGGTGACATTTCCTGGCTCACGCACCGCGGTCTGCGCGGCCGGCGGGTCGCGGATACGGTCCTGTTTGTCGTGCCGGAGGGGCACCTGTTTCTGATCGGCGACAACCGCAACAACTCCTATGACAGCCGCGAACTTTCAGGTCATTGCCCGGATCTCAACGGCGTGGTCGACCGGGCGGGCTGCCCTCCGCGCGGCAAGCAGGATGATGCGTCGATCGGCTTCGTGCCGCTCGACCATCTGATCGGCCGGGCTGATACAGTGCTCCTCACCTTCCACCGCTGCAAACTGCTGGACGGGGAAGAGTGCAAGAAGAGGGTGTGGCGCGATCTGTAGTGCTTGCTCCTGCCGGGCAACGCCGCTAGTCGGAACGGCAGGGCCTGAGGCCCCAGCAGCCGCCTGAGTGACGGGGGAAGGACGATGCCAGCTACGACATCGGCTCAGCCGCCGCGCGGCCCGATCATCATCTCCCGCCATGGCCGCCCCGCGCTCGACCGCACCAAGGGGCCTCGTCTCAGCTGGACCGAGTATGTCGACTGGTGGAGCCGCTACGAAGCCGGCCCTCTGGCGGAAGGCCAAAAAGCGCCTGCAGGCTTGATGGCAGAAGTCTCCGACGCAGATGTCGTGTTCGCCTCAGCACGCCTGCGGGCGCAGCAGACTGCGGCGCTTGCCATGCCGCACAAAGCGGCAATGCACGACCCGGTTTTCAACGAGGCTCCGTTACCGCCGCCAACCCTTGTTGGCGTCCGCGCGCTTCCCAAGACCTGGAACGTCCTTGCCCGTTCCGCCTGGCTCGCCGGGCATAGCCTCGACGGCGAATCGAATACCGAAGCTCACCTGCGGGCGAAGATCGCGGCCCTGCGCCTGCACGAAGCCTCCGAGCAGGGAAAAGTCTACCTGGCTGCCCATGGCTGGTTCAACCGGATGATCCGCCCAGAGCTGCGCAGGCTGGGCTGGACTTGCATCCGGGACGGCGGCGACAGTTACTGGAGTTTCCGGGTCTACGGCTATCGTGGCACCTAAATCGGTGCGCCGGGTCGCTAATCCGGTTGTCGCCCCCGACTGACGTCACTAGAAACAATCGGAATGTTCCTGAGGAGGGCGCCTGCCCATGGCAGACTCGAAAGCGAAACCTGTCGACAAGATGAGCTTCGAAGAGGCGCTCGCCGAGCTCGAAGGCATTGTTCGTCAGCTTGAAGCCGGCGATGTCGAGCTCGAAAAGTCGATTGCGATTTATGAGCGCGGAGCAGCCCTGAAGGCACATTGCGAGGCACGCCTCAAATCCTCCGAACTCAAGATCGAGCAGATCGTGCAGGGCGCAAATGGCCCGGCCACCGAACCCGCTTCCTTCGAATGAGTATATCGGCACAGGCATGGGGGACGTGACGGATTTCGAGCAGCGGCTGAAGGAGGTGGCCGACCGGGTGACGGTGGCACTCGATCAGCTAATACCGCCTGCCAGCGGCCCGGAAGCCAATCTCATGCGCGCCATGCGCCATGCTGCGCTCGCCAATGGCAAGCGCATGCGCCCGTTTTTCGTGCTCGAGACCGGCGCCATGTTTGGCGTATCAGAGAAGTCCCTCTTGCGCACTGCTGCCGCGCTGGAATGCGTGCATTGCTACTCTCTCGTCCATGACGATCTGCCGTGCATGGACGATGACGATCTCCGACGCGGACGCCCGACCGCGCACAAGGTTTTCGGCGAGGGCGTCGCCGTGCTCGCCGGGGATGCGCTTTTGACGCAGGCGTTTGAGATTTTGGCGGGAGCCCGGGAAACCCCGCGCCACAAGACGCGGGATTTTCTCCGCGAACTCGCCGTCGCAGCAGGCAGCCGTTGCCTGATTGCCGGCCAAGTGGCCGACCTGGAAGCCGAGGGCAGGAAATCCACCCGCAGCGAACTCAAGTTCATCCACGAAGGCAAAACCGCCGCCATGATCGCGGTCAGCCTGCGGCTTGGGGCCATGACCGCCAATGCCACCCCGCGCCAGCTCGAAGCCCTCACCGCGTTCGGCCGCAGCCTCGGTCTCGCCTTTCAGGTCATCGACGATATTCTCGATGTCACGCAGACCAGCGAAATGCTCGGCAAAAGCGCCGGCAAGGACGTCGCCGCGCAGAAAACCACCTATCCGGCCCTGATCGGATTGGACGGCGCGCGCCGGGAGGCCCGCCGCTTGACCCAGGCCGCCCATGCCGCGCTCCAGCCCTTCCGTGCGAAGGCGGACCGGCTGCACGAGATCGCAGACCATCTGTTGGCCCGGGAATATTGAACCCGGCCGCGCAGGAGAAACTTGACCCAATCGAACAATGCCACTCTGGGCGGCATAAGATTCATTTCACCACGGAGAACACAGAGGACACGGAGAGGGGCTTAAAACTTAAGACTTAAGACCTAATTCTTAAAACTCCCTTCCCGTCGCCTGAATCCCTCCATGGTGAAAAATCGAAAAAATGGCGGGCACCACGGCCATCCGTCCCCGCGTCTCTACGGCTTCGATCTTGCCCGGCGGTGTCTGTTTTGATAAGCGAAGCGACTCCAGATCATATGCATATTCTTGCCAGGGCGGGTTGGGCGGTTTCGGTGGTTTCTTCTCTTTTTCCTCTTCTCGGCGAAGCGCAATCGCCGACCTATGCGGTGACCGACGCCGCGTCGTGGGCCACGGCGATCTCGCAGGCGAATGCGAATCCGGGCGAGAATGCGGTGATCAACATCCAGGCCAATCTGGCGCTGGGCGGGCAGGAATTCCTCAATGCCAATGTCACGATTCTCGGCGGCGGCCATACGATCGACATGCAGAACTACGACCGGGCGTTGTTCATCGCAGGCGGCGCGGTGACGATTCAGGATTTGCGCATTACCAATGGCTTCGGCGCGGGCGGCATCGGCAGCAACGGCGGCGGGGGAGCGGGATTGGGCGGCGCGATTTTCATTGGAAGCGGCACCTATGCCTCCGGAGACGGATCTCCCGCCGTTCTTGGCGTCAGCGCGCCAAATGTGACTCTCATCGATGTCTCGTTCTCGGATAATGCGGTCTATGGAGGAGCTGGCTTTGCGACGACCCCTGAAGGCGGAGGAGGCGGCGGCATGAGAGGATCAGGCGCGTGGGGCATCAATAGCTACGGCCTTGCCGGGGGTGGCGGCGGAGGCATCGGCGTCACTGCCGCGGGTGGCAACGCGACGGAGAACAATGGAGGAGCTGGCGCATTTCTGCTCAACCCAGGCGGCAATCCCGGCGGAGACGGGGGGAACGGGAACGGCACGGACGGCGGCTCCGGCGGAGTGAATGCCGGGGGTGGCGGCGGCGGTGGCTATGGGGACTCTGAGGGCGAGGTTGCGGGCTCGGGCGGCGGCGGCGGAGTAAACGGGGAGCGTGGATATTATCAGAACGGCGATGCTCCCACGGGTGGCGGCGACGGGGGATTTGGCGGCNNTCTGCCGTGCATGGACGATGACGACTTCCGCCGCGGCCAACCAACCGTGCACAAGGCCTTCGACGAAGCCACCGCCGTTCTTGCTGGTGACGCATTGCTGACGCTCGCCTTCAAGATCCTCGCCTCCAGCGAAACGCATGACGATCCGGCGATCCGTGTTCACCTGATCGAACGCCTGACGGACGCCGCTGGCGCGCGCGGGATGGTGGGCGGCCAGATGATCGACATGCTGGAAGAGGAAAGCCCTCGCGACCTCAACACGATCACGCGTATGCAGCGGCTGAAAACCGGCGCCCTTATATCCTATGCCTTCGAGGCGGCCGCCATTATCGGCCATGCCCGCGAAGCTGAGCGCAATGCGCTGGCAGGTTTCGCCAATGACCTTGGCCTCGCCTACCAGATTGCCGACGACATTCTCGATGCCGAAGGCGACGAAAGCATCGCCGGAAAGCCCCTCCGGACCGACCAAGTCGCCGGAAAGGCGAATTTCGTGACTCTTTTAGGGGTTGAAGGGGCCCGCCAGCGGGTCAAATTGCTGGCTGCACAGGCCAAGGAACATCTGGCAATATTCCGTGACAAGGCCTCAGTCCTGCTGCATTCGGTCGATTATGTCCTCAACAGGCCCCGTTGAAGCAGCTGCGGCAAAGTACAGAAAAGACACCGCAAGATGACAGAAGACAGACCCAACCGCCTGCTCGACGCGATCAACTCCCCGGCGGACCTGAAAGGCCGCAGCCGGGCTGAAATCAAGCAGATCGCCGCCGAAGTGCGCGATGAGGTGATCGATGTCGTCGCCGTGACCGGCGGCCATCTCGGGTCGGGCCTTGGCGTGGTCGAACTGACAGTTGCCATCCATTCGGTTTTCGACACGCCGGACGACAAGCTGGTCTGGGACGTGGGCCACCAGTGCTATCCCCACAAGATCCTCACCGGCCGGCGCGACCGGATGCGCACGCTCCGGCAGGGCGGCGGCCTTTCCGGTTTCACCAAGCGGTCAGAAAGCGAATACGATCCCTTTGGCGCCGCGCACGCCTCAACGTCAATTTCCGCCGGCCTCGGCTTCGCCAAGGCGCGCGACCTGCAGGCGCGCAAGAACCATGTCATCTGCGTGATCGGCGACGGGTCCATGTCCGCTGGCATGGCCTATGAAGCCATGAACAATGCCGGTGCGGACAAGACGCGCCTAATCGTCATCCTCAATGACAACGACATGTCGATTGCGCCGCCGGTCGGTGCGATGAGCCACTACTTCTCGCGCCTTGTTTCATCGCGGCCTTACCGCGGCCTGCGCCGGCTTGCGAAAAAAGTTGTGGCTCCGATGGGCCTCGAGTCGCCGGCGCGTCGCGCGGAAGAATACCTGCGCGGCTTCGCCATGGGCGGCACGATGTTCGAGGAGATGGGCTTCTACTATGTAGGCCCGATTGACGGGCATGATCTCGACACGCTGATTCCGATCCTCGAGAACATCAAGGCGATGCAGGACGGGCCGATCCTGCTGCACGTCGTGACCCAGAAAGGGAAGGGCTACGCGCCCGCAGAGAACTCCGCCGACAAGTATCACGGCGTCTCGAAGTTCTCGGTAATCACCGGCGAGCAGGCAAAGGGTGCGGCGGGGCCGCCGTCCTACCAGAAGGTCTTCGGAAAGACGCTCGCGGACCTCGGCGAAGTTGACGACCGGATCTGCGCCATCACGGCGGCCATGCCGTCTGGTACGTCCACGGACATTTTCGGCTCGCGCTTCCCGGGACGCCACTTTGACGTCGGCATAGCTGAACAGCACGCAGTAACGTTCGCAGCGGGTCTCGCGGCGGACGGCATGAAGCCTTTCTGCGCGATCTATTCGACCTTCCTGCAGCGCGGTTATGATCAGGTCGTGCACGATGTGGCGATCCAGAAACTGCCCGTGCGCTTCGCGCTGGATCGCGCTGGTCTCGTCGGCGCTGACGGCGCGACGCATGCCGGCAGCTTCGATGTCGGTTATCTCGGCGCGCTGCCGGGATTCGTTTGTATGGCGCCGTCTGACGAGGCTGAACTGGCGCGTATGGTGAAGACCGCGCACGAAATCGACGATGGCCCAAGCTCGATCCGCTATCCGCGCGGCGAAGGCACCGGCGCAGAGATTCCCAGCCTGCTGAAGGCTTTGGAAATCGGCAAGGGCCGGATCGTGTGCGAGGGAACGACTATCGCGATCCTATCCTACGGCACCCGCCTGCAGGAATGCCTGAAGGCGGCAAGCATGCTGTCAGCCCAAGGCCTCAGCGTCACCGTTGCAGATGCGCGCTTTGCCCGCCCGCTGGATGCGGAACTGGTTGAGCGCCTAGCGAAGGAACATGAAGTCCTGATCACCATCGAGGAAGGCTCGAAGGGCGGATTTGGAAGTTTTGTGCTGGAGCATCTTGCAAATGTCGGCGCGCTCGACAGCGGCCTGAAGATCCGGGTGATGACCCTGCCGGATGTGTTCCAGGATCAGGATACACCGTTCCTGATGTACGAACATGCTGGCCTGAATGCTCGCCACATTGCTGCCCGCGCCATTGAAGCGCTGGGGCGGGGTGATCTGTCCGCCATCGAGATTGCCGCCCGCGCCTGAAACGCAGACGTCACATTTTCTCCGCAGTTCGGCCCTGTCTCGGTGCAGTTTGCCGGGCTAAGCATAACGCTGCGAGTGGGGTTTTCCCGCCGATTTCAGCTTTTTACAGGAGTTTGCCGATGTTTCGTTCCCTTCTGTTCGCCGCGGCCTCGGCCGTCATCCTCGCTGCTTGCGCCTCGGCGCCCGAAGCTCCGGCAGCAAGCTCGACGGCAACCGAGACCCCCGTCGTGAAGTCGACCTTCGACCGCGCCATGGGCTCGGTTGAGGAACTCGTCCGAGCCGGGAACACGCCGATTGCGATCGAGCGGCTCATGCAACTCGCGGGCGATATGAGCATCTCCGAGGAAGAGCGCGCAAAAACGCTGGTACTTCTCGGCGATTACAGCCTGGCGCCGGGCGGATATAATGCTGAAGGCGCTGTGGCTTACTATAAGGAAGTTCTCGCGGACCATGCCTCCAGCAAGGCTGCCGGCGATGCAGGCAGGAAGTTGCCGGGCGCTGAAGCGAAAGTTGCCGGATATCTCGCGACGCTGGGGTCGGCGACGCTCACCCGTACGCAGGAGTTCAACGCCCTGTTCGGTCTGGGCCGGCATCAGGCAGCGGTTGACGTGATGACCGCCTACGATCTCGTGCCGGATAATGAAGCCCTGCTGGCGATGTACCAGATCGGTTACCTCTGCGAGGATTCCAACCTCACCGGCCGGGCCTATGACGTGACGGACCGGGACGGAACGGCCCGCAAAGTCCGCTTTTGCGATCTGGGCAAATAGCGCTAGCTTCGCCTCCGGTGCTGGGGGGCGAACATGAGCGCAGTCGAGTTTCGCCGCAGGGCATCTGTCACTCAGGCAGGAGAAACCCTGTGGCGGGCTCATGACGACCGGTTGGAGCAATTGTCGCCAGACGGCCAACTCGTGCTCACCGTGCCCTATGCCAATGTGCGGCGTGTGCGCCTTGCCTTTGCGCCGGGCCGGTTTCAGCAGTCACGTTTCCTGATGGAGCTGGAAGGGACGCGTTCGAAGCTGTCGCTCACCAACATGCACTTCAAGGGCGTGGCCAACTTTGAGGACCGGTTTGACACGTTCGAGCCGCTGGTCCGGAAAATTGTTCAGGGTGTTGCAGGCGCGAGCCCGGCCGCAGAGTTCCGGGCAGGGGAGAAGCCGGCATATTACTGGCTGATGCTCGCGTTCAATGTGGCGGCCTTCGGCCTGCTGGCGCTGGTTGTACTGGCGCTGCCGATCGGGCTGGGAGATGTGTCGCTGACGTCGCTTGTGAAGCTCGGCATCATCCTGTTCTGTCTGCCCCTCCTGTTCAGCTGGGCGCTCAATTCCCGCCCCCGCCGGTTTGATCCGGCCCGCGATCTGGACGCCGTGCTGGCGGCGCGCAGCAAATAGCCGCGCACCATCTGCCGATTCCAGCAGGCCCCCCTCTTCAAACCCCGCCGCAGGCATGGTTTGTGGGAGACAACAAACAGACATGGAGGAAACTGCACATGGCAGAAGGCGCGACCCCGAACTGGCCGGTGATGTCGATTGACACCGCCAACGCCGCCCTGGCTGGCCCCGGTTCGCCGGTGGAGCTGGAAGAAGCCACCATCCGCGGTGTAAGCTACAAGGTCTACAAGAACGCGCCGCCAACCGTGCCGGTGATCCTTGATCTGGCTGCACAGCAATTCGAGGACCGCACCTACATTGTCTACCAGAATGAACGCGTCACGTTCCGCGCCATGCACCTTGCCGTGCGCAAGCTGGCGCAGGAGCTGCACACGAAGTACGGCATCCGGAAGGGCGACCGGGTCGGCATCGTCATGCGCAACTATCCGCAATGGCCGCTCGGCTTTTATGCCGCGCTGTCGCTGGGCGCGATTGCGACGCCAATGAACTCCTGGTGGACGGCAGAGGAACTGGAATACGGCCTTTCCTTCGCAGGGGTGAAGCTGGCGATTGTCGATGGCCAGATCTATGAGCGCATTCGCGGCCATCTCGAAAAACTGCCCGAGCTGAAAAACATCCTGATCGCGCGCGACACTGCAGAAGAGATCGCCGACCCGCGCGTATCATCGCTCGATGCCATCATCGGCCATCCGAATGACTGGGCGGGTCTTGCTGATGCCGGCGCTGTCGCCGTTGATCTGGGCCCGGACGATGATGCGACGATCATGTACACGTCCGGCACCACTGGAAAACCGAAGGGCGCGCTCGCGACGCACCGCGCCATCATCAGCAACATGTTCAACTCGATGACGTGTCAGGCGCGCATGTACCTGCGCAAGGGCGAGCCTGTGCCCGCGCCGGACCCGGATGCGATGCGCGCGACGCTGCTGTCGATCCCGTTCTTCCACGCCACCGGTTCTTTCGCGATCCTGATCCCGTCTGCTCTGCGCGGTGACAAGATCGTGTCGATGTACAAATGGGATGCGGGCGAGGCGCTGCCGATCATCGAGGCAGAGAAGATCACCTCCATCGGCGGTGTGCCGGCCATTGCCTGGCAATTGCTGGAGCATCCGGACAGGGACAAATACGATCTGTCCTCCATCCAGGTCATCTCTTATGGCGGCGCGCCGTCTGCGCCGGAGCTTGTCTCTTCGATCAAGAAGCGCTTCCCCGATGCGGCGCCAGGCAATGGCTGGGGCATGACGGAAACCTGCGCAACGGCTACGCTGAACATCGGCGAAGACTATGTGAACCGGCCTTCGAGTGCCGGCGCGCCGCCGCTCGCGGTTGAACTGAAAATCTGTGATCCGGACGGCAAGGAATTACCGCGCGGCGAAGTGGGCGAACTCTGGTGCAAGAGCGCCGCGAACTGCCGCCTCTACTGGAACCGCCCGGACGCCACGGCAGAAACTTTCCGCAATGGCTGGGTCGTCACCGGCGACCTTGCGCGCATAGATGAGGAAGGCTTCCTCTTCCTCGTGGACCGAGCCAAGGACATGCTGATCCGCGGCGGCGAGAACGTTTACTGTATCGAGGTTGAGAGTGCGCTTTATGACCACCCCGCCGTGATGGACGCGGCCGTTGTCGGCATTCCGCACAAGGTGCTTGGGGAAGAGGTTGGCGCTGTTGTCCAGCTGAAGCCGGGAAAGAGCGCCACGGAGGCAGAACTGCGCGCCCATGTGGCCAGCCAGCTGGCGCCGTTCAAGGTGCCGGTGGAAATCCAGTTCCAGGATGATCCGCTGCCGCGCAACGCCAATGGCAAAATCCTGAAGGCGGACCTGCGCCAGCGCTTCAAGGCCCGGGCCTGATCGGATGAGCATTTCCAAGCGCCGCATTGGCGACCGCGAAGTTCACCCCATCGGCCTCGGCTGTATGAACATCACGCATGCCTATGGCCCGCCCATTGATGAAGGCGATGCGAAGCGTCTGCTGGCGCACGCGCTGGATATAGGCTGCGATTTTCTCGACACCGCAACGATCTACGGAGCAGGGCGCAGCGAAGAACTGATCGGCGAGGCGCTGGGCGCGCGGCGGAAGGAGTTCTTCCTCGCCAGCAAATGCGTGCTCGCCTTCCGGGATGGCAAACGCGTGATTGATGGACGGCCAGATGCGATCAAGGCCGCCTGTGAGGCAAGCCTGAAACGTCTGCGTACGGATGTGATCGATCTCTACTACCTGCACCGGCCGGACCCGAATGTGCCCGTAGAGGAGTCTGCGGGCGCGTTGTCTGACCTCGTCCGTGAGGGGAAGATCCGGTTCATCGGCCTTTCCGAGATGGGTGAGGACCAGCTCCGCCGAGCGCACAGTGTGCATCCTGTCGCCGCGTTGCAGTCTGAGTATTCGCTCTGGGTGCGCAATCCGGAGATTGCGGTGCTAGAAGCGTGCCGGGAGCTAGGGACGGTTCTAGTGGCCTTCTCGCCGGTCGGGCGCGGCTTTCTTGCTGACCCACCGGCTGACCCGGCGACGTTCCATCAGAGCGACATGCGCCTCAACGCATTCCCGCGTTTCCTGCCGGAATACTATCCGTCAAACCTCGCGCTGCTCGACGAAGCTCGCGTGATCGCGAGTGAGGCCGGGTGCACTGTCGCGCAGCTCGCGCTGGCCTGGACCCTCGCAAAGGGCCCGCATGTCATACCGATCCCCGGCACGACAAAGCTGGCGCATCTTGACGACAATCATGCCGCCGCAAAGGTGAAGCTGACGCCGGCGCAGGTTGCGCGGCTGGATGCGCATTTTGCGCCGGAGCGCGCGGTGGGGCCTCGCTACAACGCGATGGGGCAGGCGACGGTGACGACCGAGATGTTCGATTTCGAACGCTGACGCCGTTCAGGCTTTCGGCGTCCAGATGGACGTTTCATGGTCCGGGTGCTGATTGTTGCTGATGCGGATTTCTTCCGCTTCTTCCGGCATTGACTCTTCGGTGGCGCCGTAATGCAACAGGTCTGGCAGC
The DNA here is from genome assembly GCA_003486945.1 of Hyphomonas sp. Taxonomy (GTDB): domain Bacteria; phylum Pseudomonadota; class Alphaproteobacteria; order Caulobacterales; family Hyphomonadaceae; genus Hyphomonas. Next base: position 34,722 of record DNFL01000200.1, read on the forward strand.
TGGTCCATCTGCGGCAGACGGCCTTCCATGCCGAGTTGGTAGTTCAGCGGGATGGAAGCTGGATTGTCGAAGGCGCCGATGCTCATCGAGATGTGCTGGCTTTCTTCGTGCCGGTAGTAGAGCGGCGTGCCGCAATCGCGGCAGAAGCCGCGGCGGGCTTTCTCTGAGCTGTGGAACTCCGCAGGCGCGCCGCGCGTCCATTGGAAATCCGCGTGCGGAACGCCGACCAGCGCCGCAAAGAAATTGCCGGTTGCCTTCTGGCACATGCGGCAATGGCAGACGTGCGGATTGTCCTTGAGGCTGGCCGCTCGGAAGCGGATGCGTCCGCATTGGCAGCCTCCGGTTCGCACGTCGCTCATCGGATCAGGCCTTTCCTCCGCCGAAGCGTTCCGTCCATTCCGCAACCTGCGTGTCCTCGATCTTCTGGAAGAGGACATCCGGCGGGGTGATGGCATGGCCGCGCGGAATGGCGTCGAGGAGCGCCGCATAGTCTTCAGCCTTTGAGCCGCCCGGGAATTTGCGGTTTGCCTCCGGAATGCCAAGCGAGTCCAGAATGTTCTTCGCCGCGTCCGGAATGATCGGTTGGGCAATGATGCCGAAGACGGCGGCGAGGTTGATCCCCGCGCGCACGCCTACAGCGGCGCCGTCCACATCTGACTTGTACTTCACCCAGGGCTCCGCCTTGGTGAGGTATTCATTTCCAGCGGCCCAGATGGCGCGCGTTTCGGCGGCGGCTTTGCGGAATTCCATCGCTTCGTAGAATTCAACGAGGCGCGGCAGGCGCTCGGCCAGCTCGTTCGCCATCCAGGCTTCGGCCTCGCCCGGTGTGCCGGTTTCGGGAACCTTGCCGTCGAATTTCGAGGCGCAGTATTTGGTGATCCGGTTGACGAAATTACCGAGCACGTTGGCAAGGTCGGAGTTCACTGCAGCCTGGAAGCCTTCCCATGTGAAGGCGGCGTCGGAGCCCTCCGGTGCGTTCGAGATAAGATACCAGCGCCAATAATCCGCAGGCAGAAGATCCAGCGCCTGGTCCATGAACACGCCGCGTTTCTGGCTGGTGGAAAACTTGCCGCCATACCAGGTGACCCAGTTGAAGGCCTTCAGCTTGTCCACAGTCTTCCACGGCTCACCGCAGCCGAGCAGGGTGACGGGGAAGCTGACCGTGTGGAAGGCGACGTTATCCTTGCCCATGAACTGGACATACTCGGTCTCGTCCGCGCCCTTGTCGGTTTTCCAGAGCGTTTCCCAGTCCTTGCCGTTGGCTTCGGCCCATTCCTGCGTCGCGGAGATGTAGCCGATGGGTGCATCGAACCAGACGTAGAAGACCTTGTTCTCGAAGCCAGGGCGCGGATTTCCGGCCTCGTCCGTCACCTTCACGCCCCAGCTGAGGTCGCGCGTGATCGAGCGGGCGATCAGGCCTTCGTCGAGCCATTTGTTGGCGATGGAGACAGCAAGCTGCGGCCAGTTTGCGCCCTTCTGGTTTACCCAGGCGCGGATCGTGTCCTGCATGCCGGTTTGCAGAAGATAGAGATGGTCCGTGTCGCGCACTTCGATACTGCGGCTGCCGGTAACGGCCGAGTACGGATTGATCAGGTCGACCGGATCGAGCAGGCGGCCGCAGCTGTCGCATTGATCGCCGCGCGCCTTCTCGTACCCGCAATGCGGGCAGGTGCCCTCGACATAGCGGTCCGGCAGGAAGCGGCCATCATCGACCGCGTAGACCTGTTTCGAGGTGCGCACTTCGATCAGGCCATGTTTTTCCAGCTGCTGCGCAAAGTGCTGCGTCAGCGAGTGGTTCGCCGGCCGCGAGGTGCGTCCGAACCAGTCATAGGAGAGGTTGAAGCCTTCGCCCGCCTTGCGCTGGATCTCATACTGTTCGTCACAGTATTGCTGCACAGTCTGGCCAGCGGCCTGCGCAGCAAGCTCCGCCGGCGTGCCATGCTCGTCGGTGGCGCAGATATAGGTCACGTCATGGCCGAGAAGGCGCATCACCCGCGAGTACACATCTGCCGGAAGCATCGAGCCGGCGAGGTTGCCGAGATGCTTGACGCCGTTGATGTACGGCAGGGCCGAAGTGACGAAGATGCGCCGGGGCTTGGTCATGGATGCGCCTTTGCAGGGTGAGCGGTGAACCCGGCCTTTTAACGCCCCCGGCGTTAAAGGAAAGCTCTAGGCACGGCCCCAATAGGTGAACCGCCGCAGCAGCACCTCCATCGGCCCCCGAGGCGCGAAGCTGCGCCAGAGCCCTGTAAACACGAGCGAAACCAGAGCAACGAGCGCTGCAGTGCCGATAGCCTCCGCCGCGCTCATCCGGCCGAACTGGCTGAAGCCATAGGCTGTGAAGATTGCGGAGAAGAGCACGGACTGAACGATGTAGGCTGTCAGGGACGCTGAGCCAGCCTTCGCCAGGAAAGCGCGAACAGGCCCGGCCCGGCCACCGGAAAGGGCGGCAATGATGCCGGCATAGCCAAGGGCCGAGAAAGCGGAGAACCCCATGGTGATGGCGGACCCGAGGAGGAATTTGCTGTCGACCGAGGATTCAGCCTGAAGCAGTACCCAGGCCCCTGCAAGACTGCCGAGGAAACCGATCGGCAGGTAGACCCTCCGCGCCAGGCGCCAGAAAGGAGCCTGTGGCTGGTCGATGATGCCGGATTTGACCGCGGCAAGGCCGAAGCAGAAAAATCCGAACACCGACAAACCCTGCTGGAAAATGACGCTGGGCAACATCACGGGCAGGAGGCCGAGGCGGTAAGCCGCCGCATCGCCAAATCGGCCTTCACCAAATGCGCGCAAGGAGGCGGCGTTCATCTCTTCGTATCCGAACTCTGCAATCGCGTCCGGCGAAACGGTTTCAAGCGCCCAGATCATTCCGCCCAGCGCCAGCAACAAGGCCGTGTTGAGTGCGATGAGCGCAATGCCGATCCGGGCAAGCGCCTTCGCAGAAAGGTCGCGCATCAAGAACAACAGGCATCCGAGAATGCCGTACGTCATCAGGATGTCGCCAATCCAGAAGAAGATGAAATGCAATATCCCGAGCACGATCAGCGCCGTCATCCTGCGGAAATAGCGCGGAGCGAATGCCTTGCCGGCGCGCTCTGCGGCGTCCAGCTGGTAGGCGAGACCGGCACCGAACATCATCGAGAACAGCGGATAGGATTTCATCAGAAACAGGCCGGACATCGCCAAGAACGCCGCCTGATCAATTTGTGTATCCAGCCCGCCATCGTGAAAGCCGGAAGCGAGTGGCTGGGAAAAGGCCATCACATTGACGACCGCAATGCCGAACAGGGCAAACGCCCGGATCAGGTCGGGCAGCATCGCCCGTCCGGCAGTTTCGGGCGAAGTTGTCATCGCAGTCTCCCAGAACCCCGGTCCGTTGTGCCTGCAGGGGCAGGGGATGGCAAGGCGCAGGCCGAGCGGCCCCTTGCGCTTGCGCCTGCCAGCCGTTTCCGGTAACGCGGGGCGCGTGCCGGCATAGCTCAGCTGGTAGAGCATCTGATTTGTAATCAGAGGGTCACGGGTTCGAGTCCTGTTGCCGGCACCACTTTTGCCTGTCCGACCCGGACACATAGG
>DNFL01000075.1 GCA_003486945.1 Hyphomonas sp.
CAAGGAGCTGCAGGACATCATCGCCATCCTCGGCATGGACGAACTGTCGGAAGAAGACAAACTGACCGTGGCGCGTGCCCGGAAAGTGGAGCGCTTCCTGTCGCAGCCGTTCGACGTGGCGCAGGTGTTCACCGGTTCGCCGGGCGTGCAGGTGAAACTCGATGACACGATCAAGGGTTTCAAAGGCCTGATCAGTGGCGAGTTCGACCACCTGCCGGAGCCTGCATTCTACATGGTCGGCAACATTGACGAAGCGAAGGCCAAAGCTGCGAAGCTGATGGCAGACGCCTGATCTCCATCCTCCAGGGAGGCTGACAGATGGCCGACAAGCTTCACTTCTCTCTCGTGTCACCCGCCCGGGAACTGTTCTCGGGCGAGGTCGATCACGTCATCGCTCCGGGTACGGAAGGTGAATTTGGTGTGCTGGCAAACCACGCGCCCTTCATGACGACGCTGAAAAACGGCGTTGTCCGGGTGCTCGAGGGCGACACAGTGAAGATGCGCATCTTTGTGCGCGGCGGTTTTGCAGACGTTACGCCTGCAGGCCTCACGATACTCGCAGAAGAAGCGCGCAACCTGTCTGACGTGAAAGCCGAAGACGTTGACGCCGAGATCGAGGCGACGCGCCTGAAGCTGCTCGCCCTCGACAAGGACGATACCAAGCAGTTCGCGCTGCAGGAATCGATCGCCTATCTCGAAGGCGTTCGCGCCGCGCTGGCAAACTGATCAGGTAAAGATCGCAATTGACTGGCGCCCGATCATTACGGGCGCGCCGGACGTATTCCACATCACCATCTGCTGGCTCGAATAGCCGTTGTGAGCCGTCTGCGCCGTATGGCGGGCAAGGAACCAGCGTTCGTCGGTGACGATGTCTTCCGTAAGGAATTCGGTCATCCAGGTCATTGAGCTGATCCGGGCCGGTGCCGTGAACATGGCCATGGCTGCGGGCGGCGGCGCATCGGCGAGCGCGAGCAGGGCGACGGCATCGTTCGGCGTGGCGGGGTCGCGGTGGCGCATCCAGATTGATACGTCAGCGTCTTTCGCGCCGCTCATCGGAATGGAGCCGCCGGCGAAACGGATATCGAAATTCTGCGCGAATGTCGGGCCGTGCCCCTCCTTGCGGAAATAGTTTCCAGCATCAGCCACCGAGGGCACGGCCGGCGACGGCAGCTCTGACAGCGCGAGACTCGAAGCGCGGGGCGCGCCGAACGTGAAGATGCATTCTGCGAGAATGCCATCATCCCCGGTCATCCGTACCGAGACGAACACGGTGTTCTTGCCCTGGCGAAGCAGTTCGGGCCGGCAGCGAACCGTTCCGTTTACCGGGCCGACGAAGGCCACCTGCGCGGCGCGGATCGGCAAACCGGCAGAGAGGGGCAGGGCTGCTTCAAGGCAGAGCGCCGCTGTCAGTCCGCCATACGCCGTGCGCCCCTGCATCCAGTTTGCGGGAACGAGGGTAGATCGTTCATTCCCTTCGCCGGGAGTGATCGAGGCGAGGAGTTCGGAATAATTCATGCTACGCTCCCGGGAGGTGGATTCCCCCTTCCTAAACCGTTCCGAAAAAGAACCAACCCGTCACGTTGCGTCAAAGAAAAACGCCCCCGCGCAAGGCGGGAGCGTTGGTCGGGTCCACTGAGAGGATTGCTCAGTGCTGGCTTTCCGGCGTCGTGACGCGCAGTCCGTCGAGCGCATCCGTTACCTTTATCTGACAGGAAAGGCGCGAGTTCGGGCGCACGTTTTCGGCAAAGTCGAGCATCGACTTTTCCATTTCCTGCTGCTCGCCGGCTTTCGCCAGGAAGGCTTCATCCACATAGACGTGGCAGGTTGCGCAGGCGCAGGCGCCGCCGCAATCGGCGTCGATGCCGGGGACTGAATTGTTCACAGCGACTTCCATCACCGACATGCCGTTCTTGGCTTCGATGGTGCGCTCGGCGCCGTCATGGGCGACAAAGGTGATCTTGGGCATCTGGTATTCCGTCTCCTCTAAGCGGCTGCTTCCGCCGCAATATCTTTCATCGGGGTTGATGTATCGCCAAGCTTGGCGGGCGCAAGCTTTGCCCCTGCCATGATCAGCTTTTTCGATGCCAGGAACTCCGGCGGGCTGTTCACGGCGTCGACCGCGATCAGGGTTTCGTTGCGCAGGTAGAACACGGCGAACTTGCGCGCTACCGGGTCTCCGCGAATGACATGGGTATCGTACCCCTGGCTCAGGCCGGCGATCTGCAGCTTCAGGTCATACTGGTCCGACCAGAACCAAGGGCAGTCTTCTGCCGGGCGCGGCAGGCCAAGGATGGCGGCGGCGGCGAGCTTGCCTTGTTCGATGGCGTTGTGGACGCTTTCAAGGCGGCCGTCGCGGCCATAGTGGACGAGGGGCCGGCTGGCGCAGTCGCCGGCGGCAAAAATGGCAGGGTCGGAGGTGCGGGCGTCACGGTCGACCAGGATGCCGTTGGAGCAGGCGATGCCGGCATCCTTCGCCAGTTCCTCATTCGGGAGGATGCCGATGCCGGAGAGAACCATGTCTGCCGGGATGACGGTGCCATCTGCCAGCACGGCGCCCGTGACTGTGCCGTCCTTGCCATCCAGGTGGGACAACTGCGTGGCGGTCAGGATCGTCACGCCCTGCCGGCGGTGCTCGCCGGCGTAGAATTCGCTGAGGACCGGACTGGTGACGCGGGCGAGAACGCGCGGCGCCATCTCCAGCACGGTGACGTTCAGGCCCATCTGGCGAGCCACAGCGGCTGCTTCGAGCCCGATATAACCTGCGCCAATGATCACGATGTTGCGGCCTTCGACCATCTGCGGACGGATCCGCTCGACATCCGCAAGGGTACGCAGGTCGTGGACGCCTTGCAGGTCAGCCCCCTTGCAGGGCAGCGGACGGGGGCGCGAGCCGGTGGCAAGGATCAGGGCGTCGTAGGGCAGGGTCGCACCGTGGCCGAGATGCAGCGTCCTGTTGGGTCGCTCGATACGTGTAGCACGGGCGCCGAGCAAGACTTCGACCTTCTGGTCTTCATACCATGCGGCGGGCTTGAAATAGAGCCGCTCTTCCTCGAACTCGCCCTTCATGTAGGCCTTCGACAGGGGCGGGCGCTGGTATGGCAGCGCGGGTTCATCGCCGACCAGCGTGAGGCTACCGTCAAATCCGCCCTGACGCAGCGATTGCAGCGCCTGCGCCGCAGCCTGACCTGCGCCGGCAATTACGATCCGACGGACCTCACCAGATGCCAAAGGGCTTCCCCTGCAATTTCGTGACGCTAGCGTCACTTTTTTTGTAAACGCTTGCGCCTGCCGCTGCAACAGGGCTTTACCGGGGCACACCGTCACAGGTTTCGGCGCATTGCGTCAACCGGGCGGACAACTAGTGTGCCGACTCGATATGCGACAGTTTAACCTGCCTTCCGAAAGGGAAACTCAAGCGCTCGGTGCGGCGCTTGCAGCGCTGTTGAGGCCCGGTGATGTCGTGGCGCTGCACGGTGACCTTGGCGCTGGGAAAACGACGCTGGCGAGGGGGCTGGTTCAGGCCCTGCTAGGCCGCCCTGAGGAGGTGCCCAGCCCGACTTATACGCTGGTGCAGGTCTATGAAGCGCCGGCCTTTCCGCTCTGGCATTTCGACCTTTACCGGCTGGACCAGCCCGAAGATGTCGAAGAACTCGGCTGGGACGAAACGGTTGAGGGCGTAGCCTTGATCGAATGGCCGGAACGGGCCGGAGCGCTGCTGCCGAAGAGCCGGCTGGACGTGTATCTTGAAATCTCTGGGGAAGGGCGCCGGGCGAGGCTGGAACCAAGGGGCGAAGGCTGGCAGGAACGGCTGGATGAGCTTCGTGACTGATACCCGCTCCGGCGACATCGATGCGTTCCTGATCGCGGCCGGCGATGGTTGGGGCGAGGCGCGCCGCCAGCCGCTCGGGCAGGATGCGTCGACCCGGCGGTATATCCGGCTGTTCCGGCAGGATGGGGCGACGGCCCTGCTGATGGATGCGCCGCGCGTCGAAAGCGACCCGTGTCCGCCTGATGCCGACGCGGCCACACGCGCGAAGATGGGTTGGAACGCCATGACCCGGCTTGCGGCGTCACGCGTCGAGGCGTTTGTGCTGATATCCGAACATCTGAGATCGCTGGGCCTGCGGGCGCCGAAAGTCCTGAAACTCGATGCGGCCAGGGGCTTCGCACTGATCGAGGATTTCGGCGACAACCGAGAATTTGCGCGCCTTATCGAGAGCGGCCGGCAGGCAGAAGTACCCCTCTACACGGCCGCCGCGGAACGCCTTGCGATAGTCCAGAAAGCGTCCACACCAAAACTGCTTTCTATGGACGGTTTGAGCTGGCCGATCCTGGAATTTGACGCTTTGGCGCTGGGCGCGAACGCGGACCTTTACGCGGATTGGCTGCCAGCGGAAACTGGGCAGGGGCCGCTGGAAGGCGCCGCGCGGGCGCGTTGGGAAAGTGAGCGCAATGCGCTGATCGCGCAGGCGATGTCCTTCCCGCGAAGTTTCACGCTGCGCGATTACCACGCCGAGAACCTACTCTGGTTGCCGGAAGGTGATGTTGGCCTGCTGGATTTCCAGGACGCTGTTCTTGGATGGGACGCGTGGGACCTCGCGATGCTGACGCAGGATGCGCGCCGGGCTGTTTCACCTGAAGCGGCCGAAGCTGCCATCCGGACATTCCTTGATCTGACGGGCCAGGAACGCACGGCGTTTGACGAACGCCTCGCGGTGATCGGCACGCTGAACGCGCTGAGAATTGCGGGTGTGTTTTCCCGCCTGCAGCACCGGGACGGCAAGCCGCGATATGGCGACTTCCAGCCAAGGCAATTGTCGATCCTCGCGCGAAACTTGTCCCACCCTTCGCTCGCAGGCATGGCGGCATTTGTGCGCGAGATGACACCTTTTGTGTTTGAGGCGGAGCCATGAGTGTTCCGGTTCCGCATACAGCGATGGTGCTCGCTGCGGGCCTCGGCACGCGCATGCGGCCGTTAACGGACACGACGCCCAAGCCGCTGCTCAAGGTGCGTGGCAAGGCGTTGATTGACCGGCTGCTCGATCCACTCGCGGCGGCCGGCGTGAAGCGGGTTGTCATCAATGTGCACTATCTGGCGGACCAGATTGAGGCCTATGCGGCGGCACTGAAGCATTTCGAAGTGATCGTGTCGGATGAGCGGGGCGAAGTGCTGGAAACCGGCGGCGCGATTGCGAAGGCGCGGCACCTGCTGGGCGATGACCCGATCTTCGTGATGAATACGGATGCCTTCTGGGCGCCGGAATCGCCGGATCCGTATTTTGAGTTGGCTTCCGCGTTTGATCCGCAGGCGGAGGATGAGCGTCTCCTGATTGCGGACACGGGCCGGGCGCTTGGTTTTGATGGGCCCGGGGACTTTTTTCTGCAGGATGGCGACCGCCTCGTGCGGCGCGGCGCGGCGCCGGCATCGCCATGGGCCTATGCCGGCGTGCGGATCATGAAGCCGCAGCTTTACGACACGCGCGCCGTGGAGCGGTTCTCTGCCGTGAAGGTGTGGGATGAGCTGATCCCGCAGAAGCGTCTTGCCGGGCACGCCCTCGACCGGTTCTGGCTGCACGTTGGCGACCCGAAAGCGTTGACGGACGCGGAAATGTGGATCGCCTGCCATGGCGGCTGACCTTCGCCCCTTTGCGGCGGGTGCCAGCAAGGTCTGGACCATCGCTCCGGGAGCGGATTTTCTGGGGTCGCTCGCAAGCGTCCTGTCGAAAGAATTTGATCTCGCCAACAGGCCCGATGCGCTCGCCGATGCCATCATCTATGTACCCAACCGAAGGTCTGCGCGGGCGCTGACGCTTGCCTTGTTCGATACTCTGGGCGGCAAGGGCACGTTGTTGCCGCCGGATGTGCGGACTTTGGGCGATCTGGAATCGGAAGAGCCGCCGCCTGTCAGCGAAACGGCGCTGATGGATATTGCAACACCGTTGTCCCCGGCGAGCCGACTCGGCGTTCTGGCGAAACTCGTGTCGGCATTTTTCCGGAATGAGTATCGCCGCGTTCTTCCGCCTGCGTCTGCGCTGGCCGCAGCGCGCGAACTGTCGCGACTTCTGGAGCAGGCGACGTTTGCGGATGCGCCGGTGAACTGGTCGAAGCTGGACGCCATGTCAATCGAAACAGAACTCGCAGGACATCTTGAGACATCAACGCGGTTCCTGGCGATTGTAGCTGAGGCGTGGCCGGAATGGCTGACGGAGAACGGCGTTGCGGATCCATTTGCATACAGGCTGCAGGCGGCTGATGCGCTCGCGGAAAGCTGGCGCACGGCGCCGCCAACCGCACCCGTGATCATAGCTGGCTCAACCGGCGCAACGCCGTCTGGGCGCACACTGATGAAAGCGGCCCTCGGTTTGCCCAACGGGCTCGTGGTGTTTCCGGGGCTCGACACATATCTTTCAGGCAAAGCCATTGCGGCGATCCTGAAATCGCCCAGCCATCCGCAGCATGCGTTGGTGAAGACAGTGCAAGCTCTCGGACTGGCGCCGGATGCCGTGATGACCTGGCCGGAGGAGGCCGGCGGTCCTGAACGAAGCGCCCGCCGCAAGCTAGTTCATGAAGCGCTGGCGCCTGCGGACGATACGGCGGACTGGCGCGAGACACTTGCTGAGCTTGCTGGCAGCGCCGGCACTTCGCAGTCTGCGTTTGCGCGGGCGGCGCTTGAGGGCCTGTCAGTGGTCGAGCTTCCAAATGAGGCTGCGGAGGCGGATGCGGCGGCGTTGTTGCTGCGGGATATTCTCAGGACTCCCAGTGCCAAGGGGGCCTTGATCACGCCGGATGCGGGGTTGGCGCGCCGAGTGGGGGCTTTGTTGAAACGGTGGGACATTCATGTGCCACCTTCGGCAGGGCAGCCTTTGTCGCGCACACCTGCAGGAAGCCTGATTTCTCTCTGTACGCGTTGGGCAGCTGACCCTGCTGATCCGGTCGCGCTGTCGGCGGTGCTGAAACATCCGTTCGTTTCGTTCCGCGACGCAGGCGATCTGCTAGACCATCATTTCCTTCGCGGGCCGAGGCGGTGGAAGGACTTGCCGGGCCTCGCTGCGCTGATTGACGTGAAGCACAAGGAAGAGAGAAAGCCAGCCTACTCGCCAGATGATCAGGTGGCGGCTGCATCGGTTGTCAGGTCGCTGGCGGATCTTGTGAAACATCTGGGTGCAGACTTTTCGCAGGTTGAAACGGTAGGTGTCTCCGACGGCGTGCGCCGGATTGCGGCGCTTGCGGAAGCGGTCAGCGAGACGCCGTTGCCCTGGGCCGGGGAAGATGGGGCGGGAGCCTCGAAGCTGTTGGAGCGGCTGGATGAGATGGGTCAGTTCCTTGATCCTGTGCACCCGGGCGATCTCGCCGATCTTGTCGGGACAGAATGCGCAAACCTGACGGTCAGCATGGGCGAGCCGGAGCATCCGCGCCTCAGCATCTGGGGGCCGCTGGAGGCGCGTCTTCAGTCTTCGGATCTTGTTGTGCTTGCGGGGCTTAACGAAGATGTGTGGCCGGAGAAGACGCCGCCGGATGCCTTCCTGCCGCGCCGATTCCGAGCGGAACTCGGGCTGATGGATCCGGATGAGCGGCTCGGCCTTTCGGCACATGATTTCGCGCAGCTTGCCTGCGCGCCGAGAGTTGTGATGTTGCATGCAGCGAGGCGTGAGGATTCGCCAGCGGTTGCCTCGCGCTGGGTGTGGCGGCTGAGAACGCTTGCGCAGGGCGCGTTACGAGAAGATGCAGCGGATGTCCTTTCCGGAGAGGCTGCGGTAGTGTCGAATTGGGTCAGGGCGCTGCATACTGAGCAGGCGCCTTTGCCGGCAGGATTGCAGGTAGAGCCTCGCCCGACGCGGCGGCCTGCCAGATGGCCCTACAAGCTTTCTGTGACGCGGGTCGACAGGCTGCAGCGCGATCCTTACGCCATATGGGCTGAAGATGTGCTCCGTCTGCGGACGTTGGACCCGATGAACGGGGCGATGCAGGCAAACCTACGCGGCACAGCAATCCACAAGGCGCTGGAACTGTTCGAGAAGACCGGCGCTGAAAAATCCGAAGCGAACTTGCTGGCGCTGCTCAAGGCGCAGCTGGAAGCCTCCGGCGCGGAGGAGACGGACTGGCTGAGCCGCGCGGCGATCTGGGAGAATGTCGCGAGCTGGTATCTCTACTGGCGCAGCGGACGGGATATTTCGGGCGGGCTAAAGCTTGAGGTGAACGGAAAACTTGAATACCTGATTGCTGGCGACAAGTTCACACTCTCTGCGCAGGCAGACAGAATCGAAACGTCGGCGACGGGCCAACTCACCATTGTGGACTTCAAGACCGGAGCATCGCCTTCCGACAAGGCGATCAGTACAGGCTTCGATCAGCAGATGCCCCTGCAGGCGCTGATCGCGCAGCGCGGAGGTTTCGAGCTGGTGCCGGGCGCGCCGGTCACAGCGTTGGAGTATGTCGAGTTCAAGGGCAAGCCGAAGGCGCGGAAGATCGGCAGCGGCCGAGTTCCGGATATGGACGTGCCAAGTCTCGTCACGCGTGCCGAGGAAGGTTTGCAGAAACTGATCAGCGCCTATCGCCGGCCAGGCGTGGTGTTTGCTTCCGCGCCGCGCGTGCAGTTCGTGAAGTATGATTTCGGCTTCAACCTGCTCGCTCGCCGCGCTGAATGGACGAGCGATACCTCTGACGGAGAGGGCGGCGATGAGTAACGCGGCGCACGATCTCGCCTATAAAGCCGCGACGCTCGCGCAGGCAACGGCGGCAGAGCCGACACAGTCTGCCTATGCGATGGCAAACGCCGGTAGCGGCAAGACGAAGGTGCTGATCGACCGCGTTGCGCGCTTGCTGCTCCGGCGGCCGGATGGCCGGCCGGGCGCGAACCCGGATTCGATCCTCTGCATCACTTACACGCGCGCCGCAGCGAGCGAGATGTTGTCGCGTCTGTTCCGCACGCTCGGAGACTGGGCGGTGATGGAAGATGAAAAGCTAAGCCGGGAGCTGGCAACGCTCGAAGGCGGAAAGCCGGGAGACTATACTGCCGACCGCCTGAAAGCT
>DNFL01000234.1 GCA_003486945.1 Hyphomonas sp.
TGCGAATGAAGGCAAGCTCAATGAAGTGCTGCGCGTCTTCGATCGGGCGTGTGCGCTGAAAAATGCGATGTCGGCGTTTTGTCACGCGAACCTTCAGGCGCTCTTCGTCGATGCGTATGCATTTCAGACGCACTACAAAACATTTCATTCCTCGGATCTGAACGCCTGGGAGCGGCAGACGCTCTTTCAAGATCTGATCAAGTTCTACCAGACGAGCCTGAAGCGGCGCTTCCAGAGCATGGCGCTCGGTGTTCAGACGAAGATGGTGATCGAGCGCTATGTGCGCAACACGCGCACCGCACGCGCGGGCGACGTGAAGCACTTCCGGATCGAGCGGCGCGCGACGCCGCTCACTAGCGCTCTCAAGTACCTGCTTCACGTCGAGGATTTCGCGCGTTTCGATCCGAACGGGATCAAGAACGAGGCCGTGCGCGACAATCTGGCCCGGCTCAAGGCAGGCCCGCACTGGACGCGCCTGACGGCGCTGGCCGCCGCAAAACGTGCGCGGCTCATCGGCAAGGTAAAGCTGATCCACTTCTCGACGGGCAGTCATCGCCGTCATCCGAAGGAGTCGGATTCGCGCATCACCTTCGATGCGACCAACGGAAAATACCAGCACTTCTACCGTTTCCGCATCGGCACGGGGGCGGCCAGGCGCTACATCCACCTGCCGCTTCTTTTTAACGCCCGGCGTTGCACGCCGGCGATGCTGCGCCAGGACGCGGTGCACGTGTGTTACGTGCGGCGCGGCAAATTCATGGCGGGCATGACGTATGAGGCGCCGGTGCTCAGCTTCAAGCCCGAAGATCAGTGGCTGGGGCTGGACGCCAACACCAAGCACAACCTCTTTGCGGCCAGCGATGGTCGCGCCTGGTCGTACGACCGGCTCGAGGTCGGGCGCCTGATTGCCTTGCTCGAGAAGACGCTCGCCGGCGGTACGCAGACGATGAGCTACCGCCAGAAGGCGCGCTGGGCGAAGCTGTGCCGGCAAAACGAAGGCCGGATCCAGCGCCTCATCTCGGAATTGCTCGATACGTTCGAGGCAGAAGGCATCACCGATCTGTGTCTCGAGGATCTGGATGTTCGCAACGACATGACCTTCCTCGAGCACCAGGGGCTGAAGGTCAAATACAGCCGGTTGCTGCGGCTGCTGCGCCTGTCGAACCTGAAGACCTGGATGATGCGCCAGGCGGAAAAGCGCGGCATTCGCGTGCATCTGACGAACCCGGCTTACACGAGCCAGGAGTGTCCGCACTGCCACCACGCCGATCGTGCCAATCGCACAACGCAGGAGACGTTCAGCTGCACGAACTGCGGCTTGACGGCGCCGGCTGATACGGTGGCCGCATACAACACGATGGAACGGGTCCGAGGTGTCCTTGGATCCCGGCTACACGCGCATGATGCATATGGTCGTGCGACGCCAAAACCAATGCGCCGGGATGTGCTGAAATCGCTGGTAATCAACCAGCCGGTCTCAGCCCTGACTGGGCTGGGTGGCTTTACTGAACTTTCAACACCCAGCATGATGACAAGTCGCTTGTCATCGCGTAAAAATAAACCGGGACAGGCAGGTTTGTCTCATTGAAAGAAGCGCCTTCCGTATCGCGCGAAGCGAGATCGGTGGGCGTGTTTCACTCGGCACTCGAGGACGGGGAAGTACGCCAGCAGGAAGGTTGAGATGCGCGCGGAGCGGCTTGCCTGATCTTTTGGCAGGATGGCCTGCGCCTGCAAGGCCGCCCGAAGATGATCAGCTTGCAGCATGGGACGTCTCCTTGGGCGCTGTTTTTGCCGGTGGCAAGGGCGCCCAGTAGCCGGCAACCAGGAACAGGACGCCGATCGCCAGAAGACTCAACGCGCCGCCCATCGGCGAGAAAAGGCGGCCATCGAGTTGGGAGAGCGCCTTGGCCATGGCCAGCAAACACAGGCCGGCCGCCACGATCCAGTCCGGGCGGTTTTGCTCGCGCACACTGCGAAGCAACCAGTACACACCGGCGGCGCTCAGGACGACCGGCAGAATCGGCGAGGACAGCAGGGCTTTCCAGGGCATCCCGGCGCCGGTGGCGCCCGAGCTCATTTCGAGCGACAAGGCTTTGAAGAAGTACCAGCCCCAGGCATAGAGTACGAACACCGAAGCCGAGCTCATCAGTGCGCGGCCGCCGAGCCAAAAAACAACCGGCTGGCGATCCTGCGCATCATGGGCGGCCAGACCCGTCAGAGCAACGGCAACAGGAAAGAGCAGGGAGGCCCACCAGACCGAGCCGCCCATCACAAAGAGTGCCAGCGCGGCCGTGATACCAGCCCATGCGACCGCCGGCCATCGCAGAGGTGCCGGATAAGAACGGATCTGCCAGCACAGGCCGGCGCCGATCGAGGAGAGCACCGGAATCAGGAACGGCGAGCCGTCGAACTTCAAGGCAACCAGGGCCGGCAACTGGAGCGCAAGAATGGTCGACATCCCGGAAAGGAGTTCCTGACGCGAAAGGGGCGAGATGGCCGCGCGATGAATCAGGATTTTTGCGATCAGGATGGCCAACACGATCGCGGCGAGCTGCGCCACCGCAAAGCCTTCCGGCGTCGCGAAGATGAGGGCGGCAAGCCCCACCATCATGAGGACGCCCATCGTCATTCTTGCCGCCCAGCCTTCTTTCATCCGGAAGGCCAAGGCGTACAGCGCGCCAGCGCCAAAGAGCCAAGCCGCGCCGAGCAACGGACGCGGAAAGCCTTCGACCTCTGCGGGCAGCAAGGCAAGGGAAAGCGTTGCAAGCACGGCGAAAATCTGCCGTTCAGCCCGTACAATCGGCGCGACACCCGTGACCGCAAGCGCGAAAAAGACCGCCGTCAGCACGAATTGCAGATAGGCGCTTTCTCCCGAGAGCGTGATGAAGGCGGCGAGCAGGCAGGCCAACGCAATGAAGCGTGAGATCCCCTTCGCCCGATCGCGCTGCCCCTCGATGTAGGCGCTCAGCAGCATGACCGACCCCTGGACAAAAAGCGCCAGCGACGGGAAGTGGCTCGCATCGCCTTCGCCGAGTCCGACCGTGCTCATGGCAAAAAGCGAGAGCACCGAGAGTGGCGTCTTGAAGGCATCGGGCATCGCCTTGGTGGCCAGCGCAAAGAGTGCACAGGCGGTTGTGCCGGTCACCATGATCCAGGCAAGGTTTTCGAGCAAGACGTGCTGCAGACCCAGGTAGACGAGCACCACGAAGGAAAACACCGGGACCATCACAAAAAGGTCCTTTTGAGCATCCTCGAAACTTTTGATCCATCCCACGAACCAGAGCACGAAGATCGCCAGATAGGCGTTGAGGAACGCTTGCTGTTCGAACGCCGAAAGTGCAATGCCCTCCTTGAGCGACCAGACGGCCAGGGCGACGGCAAAGAGGTGAGCATGGAAGGCGAGGTCTCGCCAGCGTTTTTGCAGGCTCACCCAGAGCGCGAACAAAGTGACGGTTAATCCAAACAGCAGATTGATCGACTGCGAGGCATCCGCATGAAAGGCGAGCGCAGGCGCGACATAGGCGCCGACGAATCCAACGCCGGCAAGAATCTGTGAGTCGATTCTCATCGATCGCATGACCAGCGCCACGGCCAGCCCGACGTAGAGGCCGAGCGCGACACCCTGAGGCAGGATCGCATAGTCCGCGTGCCCGACGTAGGTGGCCAGATAGGCGATGGCGGCCGCCCCGCCCTGGCTGATCGAACCCCAGAGTGCGTTGTTTTTCCCGAGACGAACGCCGGCATAAGCTAGCGCGCCGGCAACGCCCCAGGCGAGCAGGATACGCACGGTCGGAGAGAGGATCTCACCCCACGCGATCGCATCGAACAACAGCGCGAAGCCGAGCAGCATCGAACTGATGCCGGCGGTGGCAAAAAGGTTCTGGCGCATCAGCGCGAGCAAGCTGAATCCACGCGAGACGGGAGAGGAGACAACCCCATCCTTCTTTTCGATTGGAAGGGGCGGGCATCCAAACGGCTCATCATGGACGACGTGCGCCTCATGGAATGCCTGTGAAGCGGGCGCGGGGGCCAGAGGCACCGAGACTTCTCGATCCAACTTCAGGGTCGCCACTTTCTTCTCGAGGGCCTGGACAGCAAGGCTCAGCCGATCCAGCCGGTACCAAAGGACGCCGACGACAATCAGGAGAACAAGAACAACAAGGAAGACTGAGAAAGACATGAGGGCGGTCTTGGGAAGGAAGGTTTGCTTGCAGTCGAATCGAAAAAGAGGATACGGGCAGTGAATGAATTTTGCAACAGTAGAAACGATTTCATGATATGATTTCAAAAACTCTACAAGTCCTCCC
>DNFL01000389.1 GCA_003486945.1 Hyphomonas sp.
TCATCCTTGAGCGAAGTCGAAGGAGAGCGGGCTCCTAAACGCTGCGGCCCACGCCTATCCTTCGACTTCGCTCAAGGATGAGCTCTTTGAACTCAGATCAAACCGCACCGGCCGGGACCCCCCTCGTCCGGCCACAAGCGCTGCGCTCTAAATCAACCCTCGAACGGGTCCCGCATCAGGATCACATCTTCGCGCTCCGGCGACGTCGAAACGAGCGCGCAAGGCTTGCCGACAAGCTCTTCCAGCCGGCGCACATAGACGACTGCCTCCGCCGGAAGATCCGCCCAGCTGCGCGCGCCGCGGGTCGAGCCGCTCCAGCCTTTCAGCGTTTCGTAAACCGGTTCCACCGCCGCCTGATCGGTCAGGCCCGCCGGGAAATAATCGATCGTCTTGCCGCCGAGCTTGTAGGCGACACAGACCTTGATCTCGTCAAACCCGTCGAGCACATCGAGCTTCGTCAGCGCCAGGCCGTTCACGCCAGACGTCGCACAGGCCTGTTTCACCATCACGGAATCAAACCAGCCACAGCGCCGCGCGCGGCCCGTATTGGTTCCGAACTCATGCCCGACCGTGCCGAGACGCTGACCGATCTCGTTTGCCTGCTCGGTCGGAAATGGTCCCGAACCGACGCGCGTGGTATAGGCCTTGGCTAATCCGAGTACGTACGAAATCGCTCCAGGCCCGACGCCCGAACCCGCGCTCGCATTGCCAGCGACAACGCTCGAAGAGGTAACAAACGGATAGGTGCCATGATCGATATCCAGCATTACGCCCTGCGCGCCTTCAAACAGGATGCGCCGGCCCTTGCGGACCTGCTCGTCGAGAATTTTCCAGACCGGCCGCGAATAGGCGAGCACCTGCGGCGCGATCTTCAGCAGCTCCGCCTTCAATTCCGCCGCATCCGGCGCCGGCAGGCCAAGTCCGGTGCGCAGAGGCGTGTGATGCGCGATCAGCCGCTCGAGCTTCATGTCGAGTGCGGCAGGATCGGACAGATCCGCAACGCGAATTGCGCGGCGGCCAACGCGGTCTTCATAGGCCGGGCCAATGCCGCGCTTGGTCGTGCCGATCTGCGCCGAGCCAAGAGCCCCTTCCCGCGCCGCATCGATATCCTTGTGCCAGGGCAGGATCAGCGAGGCATTGTCGGCAAGGATCAGGCTCTCCGGTGAAACCTCCACGCCCTGCGCGCGGATGCCTTCAATCTCGGTCAGGAGGTGCCAGGGATCGACGACCACGCCATTGCCGATGACGGAAAGCTTGCCCCCGCGCACAAGGCCGGACGGCAGGAGCGCCAGCTTGAACACCTTGCCATCGATGACCAGCGTGTGGCCGGCATTGTGCCCGCCCTGGAAGCGGACCACCACATCGGCGCGCGCCGACAGCCAGTCCACGATCTTGCCCTTACCCTCATCGCCCCACTGGGCTCCGACGACGACTACGCCTGCCATGGCGCCCTCCGTTCATAACCGCGGCGACATGGGCAGGAATCGGTACTGAAAAGCAAGGGGCAGATGCGCGCGGCTATCAGTCTCCGAGCCGGTAGCGAACTCGCACGCCGATATTGTCGAGGCCCTGATTGCGGCCGGAGCCAAGAATCTGGCCGTGGCTGAGGTGCTCATACATCAGCTGCACGCCCCATTTCTCGCCGATATCCTTGTTCAGCGACAGGCTGGTGCGGAACAGGTCGCGCGAGCCGAAGAACACGGTCGTGGCCGAAATCGGGTCATTGCGCGGATCGCCCTGCGGATAAGGGAAGGTCAGTTCGCCATCATGGATGACATAGCCAACGCCCGGCTCGATGGCCCAGCCTTCGGCGAATTCCCAGTCCCATTGCAGACCGGCGCCGCCGAAATTCGTGTCGCCGGCCGTATTGACGCTGCCCACGACATAAGGCTTCGGGCTCCAGAGGATGTTCAGGAACTCCGGAGACTTGAAGACGATCTCGCCATTGATGTTGGGGCCATCTTCCTTGTTGGCATTGTCGCAATTGGCGATGCACACATTGTGGGCCACCACGCCAAGGCGGATTTCATCGATTCCGCCAGCCTCGGATGCAAGGGCGGGCACGAAAGCCAAGGACAGGGCGAGTGCGGTTCGGCGCATGGATTATCCTTCATGAAAGAAGCGTCATGAGGCATCGCATCGCGCCGCGCCGGGCAATCGTCAAGTGTGGCCCGGGAAACACGCCCCCGGGCCAGACCGGATCAGAAACTCAGCACTTTCGCGTAGCGCACCTGCGGCAGGGCATCGAGTTGGTCGATGACCGAGGCCGGCGGCATGGAGTCGATGCCGATCAAGGCAATCGCCTCACCGCCAGCTGCCTGGCGACCGAGATGGAACGTCGCGATGTTGACCTTCGCTTCGCCGAGCATCTGGCCGAGTGCGCCAATGAAACCAGGTTTGTCGATATTGTTGACGTAGAGCGTGAACGGCGAGAAGTCGCCTTCGAGCGCCATGCCTTTCACTTCAACGATACGCGGCTTGCCGGCGATGACCGCGCCGGCGAGTGTGCGCCAGCCACCTTCGGGCGAATTCTTCGTTGCCTTGGTTTTCACCTTGATGCGGATCAGGCTGTCATAGACCGGGCTCTTCTCGGTCTTGGTCTCGGTCAGCTTCACGCCGCTATCGGCAAGGATCGCCGGCGCCGACACCATGTTCACATCGCCGCGCGAGGCGCGCAGCAGACCGGCGAGCAGCGCGGCGGTCACCGGTTTGCGGTTGAGGTCTGCGACATCGCCTTCATACTCGATGACGACTTCATCATATCCGTAGTCGGAGATTTGACCGGCAAAGCTGCCAAGCTTTTCGGCGAGCGCGGCGAAGGGCCGGATGCGCGGGGCTTCTTCCGCCGTGACCGAAGGCATGTTGAGCGCGTTGGTAACGGCGCCGGTCAACAGATAGTCCGACATCTGTTCGGCGACCTGAAGCGCGACATTCTCCTGTGCTTCGTTGGTGGAAGCGCCGAGGTGGGGCGTGGCGATGAAGTTCTTCTTGCCGAAGAGGACGTTCTCCTTGGCAGGTTCAACCGCGAACACATCAAACGCCGCCCCTGCGAGATGGCCGGACTCGAGAAGCTCGGCCACTGCGGCTTCGTCGACAAGGCCGCCGCGCGCGCAGTTGACGAGGATCAGGCCCTTCTTCGTCTTCAAAAGGTTTTCGCGCGACAGGATGTTGCGCGTCTGATCCGTGAGCGGAACATGCAGCGTGATCACATCTGCGCGGCGCAGCAGCTCGTCGAGCTCGACCTTCTCCACGCCCAATTCAACCGCGCGCTCTTCCGTCAGGAACGGGTCATACGCGACCACCCGCATCTTCAGGCCCATCGCGCGCTCCGCGACGCGGCTGCCGATATTGCCGGCGCCGATCAGGCCGAGTGTCTTGAACGAGACTTCGACGCCCATATAGCCGGACTTCGGCCACTTGCCCGCCTGTGTATCCGCGTTCGCTGCCGGCACCTGACGGGCAGCCGCGAACATCATCGCGATGGCGTGCTCGGCGGTCGTGATGGCATTGCCGAAAGGCGTGTTCATCACCACGACGCCCTTGGCAGTGGCCGCCTTGATGTCGATATTGTCGACGCCGATGCCGGCGCGACCGATGACTTTCAGGTTGGTCGCCGCCGCGATCACATCCGCATCCGGCTTGCAGGCCGAGCGCACGGCGAGGCCGTCGAACTCGGGGATGATCTTGATCAGTTCCTCTTTCGTGAGGCCGGTCTTGATCACGGTTTCGATGCCGCGCGCCTTGAAGATTTCGACTGCGGCGGGGGAGAGCGAATCTCCGATAAGGACTTTAGGCATTCTGGTCTCCATTGCGCCATCCGGCGCGGGTGAGTTGATAAACAAGGCAATCATCGGGGCCGAAACGGCGCGGCCCGAGAAGTTTGAAACCGAGGGATCCGTAGAAGCGCTGGGCGCGGACATTGTCCGCCATCGGATCGATCAGGATGTGCTCGCAGAACGGGCGGGCAAAGCAGCGGTCGATGGCGAGGCGCATCATCGCCGTGCCATGGCCCTTGCCCAGCTCGTCCCCTTCCCCGATCCAGATATCGATGGCCCAGGAATGCTCGGGGCAATCATTGCCCCAATAATGGCTTTCTTCTTCGCGACAGTCGATCAGTTGGACAAAGCCGATAGGTCGGCCGTCCAACTCTGCGATCAGGAACTCGCGCCACGCAACCTCGCGGCCAAGCTCCTCGTCCCAGTTCCAGTCATTCCATTCGGGGTCGCCGCCCACATCCTGCACATGCGGCTGCTCATCCCAGTGCAGGATAAGCGGCAGGTCTGCGAGGGTAGCGGTGCGCAGGCGGATCATCAGCGGCGAGCGGGCATACGCCCTTCCCGGTCAGAGTTTCGACGCTTCCTCATGGAACACCCAGTCCAACCACGGCAGCAGCTTGGCGACGTCCGAAGGCTCGACCGATCCGCCCGCCCAGATGCGCAGGCCCGGAGGCGCTTTCGCGTATCCAGTAGCGTCATAGCAGGCATTCTCGGTTTCGAGGCGTTTCATCATCTTCTTGATGAAATCCCGCTGGCCGGCTTCGTCGAGTCTCGCAACGCGCGGATCGGCAATGCGGAACGTGATGCCGGTGTTCGAGCGCACATCCGCATCCTTGCACAGGAACTCGACCCAATCGGTCTTCGTTTCCCATTCCGTCAAGATACGGAGGCTTTCGTCCGAGCGCTCTTTCAGCTTCTTCCAGCCGCCGAGACGTTCAACCCAGTCGAGCGCCTGCAGGTAGTCCTCAACGCACAGCATCGAGGGCGTGTTGATGGTGGCGCCTTCGAACAAGTCCTCGTCGAGCTTGCCGCCCTTGGTCATGCGGAAGAGTTTCGGCAGGGCGCGGTCCGGCGTGTAGGTTTCCAGCCGGCGCACAGCGTTCGGCGACAGGATCAGCATGCCATGAGCCGCTTCGCCGCCAAGGCATTTCTGCCAGCTATAGGTGATGACATCGAGCTTTTCCCACTCGATCTCCTGGCTGAAGGCGGCGGAGGTTGCATCACAGATCACCACCCGGTCCGGGTTCGGCTTGATCCAGTCGGCATTCGGCACGCGCACGCCCGAAGTGGTGCCGTTCCAAGTGAAGATGATGTCGGCATCGTCGCGGGCTTTGGAGAAGTCCGGCAGGCCGCCATAGTCGGCGACGTAGGTCTTGCAGTCAGCAAGCTTCAACTGCTTGGTCGCATCCGTCACCCAGTCGGAGCCGAAGGCTTCCCAGGCGAACACGTCGACCGGCTTGGCGCCGAGCATCGACCACATGCACATCTCGACAGCGCCTGTGTCGGAGGCCGGCACGATGGCGACCCGGTAGCCTTCCGGCAGGCCGAGGATCAGCTTGGTGCGGTCAATCGCGGCTTTGAGTTTTTTCTTGGCGTCGCCCGAACGGTGCGAGCGGCCGAGCGCGGCCGTCACCAGGTTCTGGAGCGAAAATCCGGGATATTTTGCAGTGGGGCCCGAAGAAAAGTGCGGGCAAGCTGGGCGCACTGCCGGCTTGGCGGTGGTCACGGTCATCTGTTTTACTCCTATCCTCACAGATAGGCTGGCGCCCGTTGGGGGGCGCTGGCCCGCGGCTGCTGTCGCATATTTCGGGGCGGCTCACCAGTGGCATTTTTATGAACGCCCTGTCGGAAAGGCGCAGTTTCTCTCAAGACACTGATTTCTTGCGCAGCAGATGAACGGGTGCTTCACTCTGCCCCATGAGCCTCGCCATCATCCCCCTGTCCGGCACGCTGGGCGCTGAAATCTTCGGGCTGGACCTCGAATCCGGACTGACGAATGCCGAGTTTGACCAGGTCCATCAGGCCTTCCTGGACCATAAGATCATCGTCATGCGCGGCCAGAAAAACCTGCAGCCGGAGGCACACAAGGCCTTCGCCCGCAGGTTCGGCACGCTGAATATCCACCCCTATGTGAAGGGCATGGCAGACCATCCGGAACTTCTCGAGATCATCAAGGAGAAGGAAGACAAGGTGAACTTCGGGGGCGGCTGGCACACCGATATGAGCTTTGAGGAGACCCCTGCCCTCGGTTCCATCCTGCACGCCATCGAGATTCCGCCCTATGGCGGCGACACGCTGTTTGCCGACCAGCAGGCGGCCTATGACGCGCTCTCGCCCGGCCTGAAGGAAACGCTCAGCAGGCTGAAGGCCGTGCACTCGGCCAGCCGCGAATACGGCGTACACGGAGCCTCTGCGCAGGTGCGCAAGTCGATGGACTCGTCCGTCGCAGATGACGCGCCGGAATATGAACATCCCGTGGTCCGCACCCATCCGGTAACCGGGCGCAAGGGCCTCTATGTGAACCCGGCCTTCACGTTGCGCTTTGCCGGTTGGTCGAAGCGCGACAGCAAGCCGCTGCTTGACTACCTGTTCAACCATTCGCGCGAGGAACGCTTCACCTGCCGCGTGCGCTGGCAAGCCGGCGACGTGACGATGTGGGACAACCGGTGCACCTGGCACTATGCGCTGAATGACTATCCCGGCCACCGCCGCCATATGCGCCGCGCGACCGTGAATGGTGACAAGCCTTTCTAGGAGAGCGGCAGGATCAGGCCGAGCGTTATCGCCGCCTGCCCGAAGAAATACAGGAACCAGACCGCATAGGAGGCGAGTTTCTGCGGCGGCGCATCAGCCGGGCGGCAGAACAGCTGGTGGGCGAGGATGGAGTCCGAGGCGATGAACATCAGGGCTCCGGCGGTGACCAGCCAGTACGCCCCCGGCAGCGCGATGGCGGCAGCACCCATCATCAGGATCACGGCGCCGTAGAGGATGACCGGCAGGCGCATCTTCGCCGGGGTCCACGGCACCAGCCAGCGGATGTAGAAGACGCCGCCTAAGACCAGCGCTGCCTGCGCGATCTTTACCGGCCAGCTCCAGCCGCCGCCCTCTCCCAGCTGCCAGAACAGCACGACATAGAACACATGCGCCAGGAAGAACGCGCCCATGCCCGGGAGCAGCCAGCGCGCGGGTTTGCCGGCGAGGAACAGGTCGCCCACCGCCGAAGCGACGAGGGCCGCCCAAAGCAGCCAGGGCCCGCCCGCAGCAAACGCGATGCCGGCGAGGATGAGGATGCCCGCCATCTTGAGCAGGGCCCGGGCGGGGCCTTCGCCGCGCCAGCTGTAGAGAAAGCCGTAGGCCAGCGCCGCAACGGCGGCTGTGCCGAAGGCGGCCCAGAGAACGGCGGGGCTCAGGCTTTGTCCCCGAGCGGTTCCGGCAGGCGCAGCAGGCGGCGCGCCATCGCCCGGTGGCGTTCCTTAACATGCGCGCCGACGACGCTGAGCGCCGTCGCCAGCACCGTCGCGTCATCGGTAAAGCCAAGGCCAACCACCACATCCGGCACCAGATCCGCCGGCATGACAAAATAGGCCGCTGCAGCAAACAGCACGGCTTTCGCCTTGGCCGGGGTCAGCGGGTCGCGGGCGGCGTAATAGGCACTGGCAAGGTCGTCCGCGAACGGCACCCTGCCGGCCAGGCGTAGCAGCTTGGGAATGAGGCCCCTTGAGGCGCGCTCATGCCGCTCGATCGACTTGGGCAGGTAGACCCCGCCCTCGCCTTTCACCGTATTGATGATTTCCGCTGCGTCAGACATTGCGCTCTCCTAAGGGCATTATAGTCCACTGCACACATTCCCGAAAGTCAGGCCCGCAGGGGCCCCTGATCAAACGCAGAGGAGGGCACCGCCCCATGGAACTGAACTCGAATATTTCCGCCGTGATCACCGGGGGCGCCTCCGGCCTCGGCGCCGCAACCGCCCGCAAACTCGCCAGCTACGGCGTCAAGGTTGCCCTGTTCGACCTCAACGCGGAGAAGGGCGAAGCCCTCGCCAAGGAACTCGGCGGCGTGTTCTGCAATGTGAACGTGACCGATGAAGCCAGCGTCGATGCCGGCTTTGCCAAATCCCGCGCCGCCATCGGCCAGGAGCGTATCCTGATCAACTGCGCCGGCACCGGCAACGCCATCAAGACCGCCAGCCGCGACAAGAACAGCGGCGAAATCAGCCACTTCCCGCTCGATAAGTTCAACCTGATCATCCAGATCAACCTTGTCGGGACTTTCCGCTGCATCGCGAAATCCGCTGCCGGCATGATGAGCCTCGACCCGCTGCCCTGCGGCGACCGCGGCGCCATCGTCAACACCGCCTCCGTCGCGGCCGAAGACGGTCAGATCGGCCAGGCTGCCTATTCCGCGTCCAAGGGCGGCGTTGTCGGCATGACCCTGCCGATCGCGCGCGACCTGTCGCGCGAGAACATCCGTGTAAACACAATCCTGCCGGGCATCTTCAACACCCCGCTCCTGGCCGCTGCGCCGGAGCCGGTGAAACAGGCCCTCGGCGCGCAGGTGCCGTTCCCGCCCCGTCTCGGCAATCCGGAAGAGTACGCCTCGCTCGCCACCGAAATGTGCCGCAACAATTACTTCAACGGCGAAGACGTCCGCCTCGACGGCGCCATCCGCATGGCGCCCAGATAACGGATTGCTCGGCGCTATTCGCGAGCATCAGCTCGCGGCGCCTGCGCCTTCGCTTTGCTCGTGGGGGCACTCCCCACAAAGGCAAGAAAGCCCGCTCTCCGGAGCGGGCTTTTTATTTCCGTGCCGACATCAGCGCTTCCCAGCGGTCCATCGCCTCGTGGCCCCAGATGGCGAGGCGGTCGGGATAGAATTCCTCGAACGCCGGCTTACCGTCCGCGAGTGTCACCCAGCCCGCCTTGCTCGCGGTGAAGATGTGCACGTCCGGCCGGATCGCCTGCTTGTCGTCGAGCGTTCCGGCGCGCACGAAGGCCGCCGCTTCGCGCGCGGTCGGATAGTGGCTCCACACCGCGACATGGCAGTGCGGACAGCGCGCGATCCGCTGGCCCTTACCGCTCGCGCTGGGCGTATCGACAATCACCGGCGCTTCGCCAAGAAGTTCGACCTCGGACGTTTCGATCAGTGTATTGACGATAAAGGCAGACCCGGTTTCCCGCTGGCACCAGGTGCAGTGGCAGCAATGCGTGATCATCGGTGCGCGCTTCAGCCGGTAGCGGACCTTGCCGCAGGTACATCCGCCTTCGAGATTTGTCGTCATGCCTGCCCCTCTTCGAGAGCGGGCAAATTACAGACATCAGCAGGCCCGGCAAGACGCAGCGCTATTCGATCGGCGCATCCGGATTGCGCACGCGGATGAGCCCGTTGCCGATCATCGTCATCACCACTTCGCCGTGCTGGTTGAACACCGTCTGGCGCGATTTGGTCAGGCCCATGTCGGGGCGCGATTTCGAGCGGCGCTTCTCGATCAGCTCGACCTCAACCCGCAGCTCATCGCCCGGATAGACCGGCTTCACCCAGCGCAGCTCGTCCAGCCCCGGGGAGCCGAGGCCCGCGGTCGGCTCGCCATCTTTCCAGGTATCGACCATCATCCGCATCGCCATCGCGCCGGTATGCCAGCCCGACGCTGACAGCCGGCCGAAGAAGGTCTGCTTCGCCGCCTCGTCATCAAGGTGGAAAGGCTGGGGATCATACTTCGAGGCGAACTCGATCACTTCCTCGCGCGTCACCTTGTAGGTGCGCGAAGAGCGCGTGCGCGTGCCGACCACCATGTCCTCGAAATACCGCATGCCGCCCTGCCCTCCTGTTCCGTTCCGGTCCCGAGGTGGTCGCCGGAACACCTGAGCTTGGCAAGCCTGACCCAGCGGGAGGGGGTGCGCGCATCCGCGGCGGCGCTAGAACAGGGCTTGAGAATTGTAGGAGAGAGACGCGTGGAATTTGACGATGTGGTGAAAGGGCGCCGGAGCATCCGCGGCTTCCTGAAGAAGCCGGTGCCGAAGGCGCTGATCCGGGAAATCCTCGAGATCGCGATGCGCGCGCCGACTTCGCTGAACACCCAGCCGTGGCATTTCCACGTCGTCTCCGGCGAAGTGCTGGACCGGATCCGTGCGGGCAATGTCGAGAGAAACCTCGCCGGCATTCCTCACAGCCGCGAATTCCGTCTCGGCCCGGACTATGCCGGCGTCCACCGCGAACGCCAGATCGGCATCGCCAAGCAGCTGTTCGCCGCCATGGGCATCGAGCGCGACAACAAGGAAAAGCGCATGGACTGGGTCTTGCGCGGTTTCCGCCAGTTCGATGCGCCGGTCTCCATCGTCATCACATATGACAAGTCGATCCAGGGCAGTGACATTGCGCCCTTCGACTGCGGCGGCGTGGTCAACTGCCTCGTCAACGCCGCCTGGAACCGGGGCCTTGGCTGCGTGATCAACAGCCAGGGCATCATGCAGAGCCCGGTGGTGCGCGAACATGCTCAGATCCCGGACGATCAGGTGATCCAGACCTGCGTGGCGATGGGCTGGCCGGACGATACCTTCCCGGCCAACGCCGTTGTGTCAGAGAGGAAGTCCGTGGACGAAGCCGCAACCTTCCTCGGCTTTGACGACTGACGCTATTCCTGCTCGATCACATCGCCGGCGCGCAGGTGGCGGTGCTGCATGCTGTACCAGTCATCGCGAAGGCCTGTGAACTGGACCGGCAAGCCGCGCGCGGCATTGAGATCGGATCCGTCGATCACCTGGAAATGCAGGTGCGGTTCGGTGGAGTTGCCGGAGGAGCCTGCCTCGCCGATCGGATCGCCGGCGCGGACAATATCGCCGGGCTTCACGCGGACACTTTCCTTCTTCAGGTGGGCATAGAGCGAGTGTTCGCCATTGGCATGCGCGATCAGCACATAATTGCCAGCCGCGGCATCGAAGCCGCCCTCCAGGATGATCGCCTGCTGAAGGCTCATGACGCGCTGCATGTAGGCTTCGAAAGGCTCGCCTGCGAGGCGCAGCATCTCCTGATTGTCCTGCCGGTTGCGGATGGCGGCGACAACGACACCGTCTGCCGCCGCGAGCACGGGCGCGCCGAAGGTCCGGTAATCCGTGAGCTGACTTCCATCACCCTCATGTGACTTCATGTCCGGACCAAGCCGGGCGAGATCGAGCGCAAATTCCGACGAGACGACCCAGCGGTGATGGTGTTCCGCATCGCCCGATGCGGCCACATACCAACGCCCTTCCACCGGCGAGCGGTAAGTCACCTCAGATTTGTAGCGCGAGACGGGCACGTCCTCGTAGCCAAGGTCGCCGCCCGGCCCTTCGACGATCACGCGCGCTGTATCCGGAAGGCCGGCAGAAGACAGGTGCAGGCTCGCATTGAGGTAGACCTCGCCAGTGTCGAGCACCGTGTCGGCGCTGAGGCGTTCGCCCTTTTCCAGAAGGCGTGACAGATGGAACTGGAAGTCCATCATCGCGAGCAAACCGGCTTCCTTGAGACTGGCAAATGTGCCCGCCATCGCAGCAACCTTGGCCGCCGGCACGCGCGCCGCTGACAGAAGCTCGCCATCCTTGCGAAGCTCGACCCGAAGGCCGCGCACTTCTACGGCGTCCGCTTCGTCATTCACGACGAGGATGTTCTGCAGCACGACATCATAGAGGCCGCGTTCGGGCGACAGGTCGAACACATACACCGGAGCAGGGTCGATGCGGATTTCGAGAGCTGAAGCGGGGCCAGCCGCCAGCAACCCCGCTGCACAGGCAGCAAGCCATTGGGTCTTCATTGTCTTCTCCTGGGGTGTTAGCCCGGCATGGATCTGATGTCCTGCCGGGAGGGTTTGCGAAGTCTCACGCGCCCGAAGGCGAGCGTCAGTATCAGGTAGAGTGCGGCGGCGGCGGCGTAGGCGAGCAGGACAAACCAGAGGCCAAGAACATCTGTGCCGCCGAGCGTCTCGCCAAAGCCGACAAAGTAGCGACCATCCTCAAGCCTGAAAACACCGGTGCTTTTCTGGCCGAGAAAGCGCGCCGTGCCCATCAGCAGAGCCAGCGCAGCGAGCGCATAACCAGCACCGGCAAGCGTGGAGAGGACGAGACCTGAAATTCCCACCCGCGCACTCGTCGCCAGCGCCGCAAGAACATGTACGGGTGAGAAGGACCGCGCCGCGCGGCTGCGAAGTTTCTCGGCAACGAGGTCGGGCAGGAAATCTACGGGGTCTCCGAGGCGCGCCAGCGCCGCCGCGGCGCTGCCTTCCTCCGTGAACAGATCAACCGCGTGCGCTTCCAGTTCCCCGCGCGTTTCGGCGGCTGTCTCCTCCGGCAGCGGTGCCAGCAGCCGGTCGACTTTCGCGAAGTACGCCGCCAGCTCAGCGCGGGCCCCAGCATCGGCAATATCGGTCAGGCGTGTCATGGCATCAGCTTCCCAAGTTTGCGGCTGAACCCAGCCCAGCGGCTGACGGCTTCTGCAAGCACCTCGCGGCCTTTGTCTGTCAGCACATACGTCTTGCGCGCCGGGCCGCTTTCCTGGATCGCCCACTCGGCGACCGCCAGGCCGTCGCGCTCAAGACCGTTGAGCAAAGGATAGAGCGTGCCTTCGGGAATCGCGGCGCCGAGCACATCGCGCAGGGCAAGGGCAAGGCCGTAGCCATGCACAGGGCCCTGCCCCAGCACCGCCAGAACGGCAAAGGGCAGCACGCCCTTGCGCCAGCGTTTCTCGATATCGGTGAGGGTATCGTCCGTCATGAGAATTACATACCTCGAAATTCGAGGTATGTAAACTCCCAGTGATTGTAAGCTTTTCCGAGCGCGCTTCAGGCGGCCGCCCGCGCCGGCATGAAGCGGCTGTTGCGCAGCAGAAGCGCCGAGACCAGCGAGACGATGACGCCCACGGGCAGGATTTCCGTGAAGGTGATCGGCATGCGGAAGAGCGGGTTGGCGTACATTTTCGCGAACGCCTGGGCCTTTTCCATTTCGGCCGCGAGTTCAGCCTCCGAAGCGCCTCTCGCCGTGGCAGCCTCGATCAGGTGTTCTGTGTAGAAGGCGCCGAAATCCAGACCCGTAAGGGCAAGCGTGGCTTCCCAGGCCAGAACGTAGAGGATCCCGGCAACAGCGCTGATGCCAAGTCCCATCAGGAAAGCCGGCAGGAACTTGATGACCCCGCCATTCACCACGTCGCGGTGGCGTTTGACAGCGAGAAAGATGACACTGAGGGCGACCAGCATGGTCGTGTAGCCAATCAGGACGCCGAGATTGCCGGTCGGCGCCTTGTCTCCGAGCGTAACGGCCACAACGATCATCGGTATGCCGACGATCAGGCCGGCGATCAGGCCATTGCGGAGGATGGAAAGCAGCATTGAAAGTCTCCCGTTGTTTCCCCAGAACCTCCGCCGGGGCCGGGGCAGCCGCAATCGCCCGAAAGGGTGATTTTCGCGAGATCACCCGGAATCCAGAGGCATTCAGGGCAGCATGCCAAGGTCCCGCGCCCGGGCCAGCGCTTCGGTCCGGCGGCGGGCGCCAAGTTTTTCCAGCAGGCGCGCGACATGCGTCTTCACCGTGTTGGGCGATACGTTCAGGCGCGCCGCGATTTCTTTGTTGGCGAGGCCGTCGGCGATCAGGCCGAGCACTTGCATCTCGCGTTCGCTGAGGCCGAGCGTGCGCTGCGCTTCGGGATTGCCGCTGAAATCCTTGGAGGACGGACGGGGTGCGAACAGGCGCGCTCCGGCCCAGATGCCAAGCGCCATGAACAGGGCCGCGACAAGGAAGATCTGGATCTCGCCGGCAAAGCTGCGCGCGAAGCGCTGATAGTCGAGCCAGCTCAGCAGGAAGGTGCCGGCGGCAAGGATGGCGCCATAAAGGAAAACCGGCCGCGCCGCGCGCAGCCGGTCGGCCAGCCCCTGCTTTTTCTGTGTTTTCTGGCCCATGCCGCGCTCCCTGACCCGGGAGGCTAGACCAAACAACAGGCCCGCTCAATCTGAGCGGGCCTGGACCCGGCGTCTCTCTGGGTTCGCGCCTGAGGGAGGCGCAGCGCCGGGTAGCGCGGGGGCGTGGAGATCACTGGCCCTTGCGCTGTTTCACGTCTTCTTCGCCAGCCTGCGAACGGTCGGCTTCGTTGAACTCGACCGCCGGGGCAGCACCCTTGCCATAGGCGCGGGCTTTCTGGGCGAGGTTGTCCATCGACTCCTCGAAGCGGCCCTGGCCGACCGCCATCGATTTGGCTGAGCTTACCCCGACAGCGTCCGCATCCGAGAAGCTCGCGAATTCAGCGCCCAGGAAGACAACTTCCCAGCCTTTGGCGCGGGCCCGGTCAAGCGCGGCTTTCGCGCCCTGCTTGGTCAGTTCGGTGGAGGAGTTTTCGTAGCCGTCCGTCATGATGACGATGACAGCCTTTTCCGGATTGTCGGCTTCGGCGCGGTTGACGATGCGGCCGATGGCATCGAACAGCGGGGTCATGCCGCGCGGATTGGCTTCATCATTCGTGACCTTCTGCCATTTGGCAGGATCGGTCTTGTCGCGCAGCACGTCGAACTGCATGCCGTCGTGATGATCGAACACGGCGAGCGTGACGGCCGTCTTGATATCGGCGCCGGCAATCTCTGCGCCCGGCGCGTCTGCAGCGAAGCTGTCAGCGTAGGCGTTTACCGAAGCGAGCGCCTCGTCCCAGATGCCGGACATCGAGCCGGTCCGGTCGAGCAGAATGTAGGATTGGACCGTGTCGTTCTTTGGCGGTTTCGGCAGGACTTTGGATTCAGCCGTTGCGGCAAGTGCAAAGACTGCGGCGACGGCGGCGATGGAGTGAATGATCTTCATGGGGTGCGTCCCTTCCCTCTTGTGCGATGAAAGAAAAGCTGCGCCCCGATTGCGGCGCGTCTGTGACATGAATCCGCCAAGGCAAAGGAAAAGGGCCGCCCATTTGCGGGCGGCCCCTAATTTTTATGAATGCCTGTTCAGACTGGCACGAAGGCTGAATAGGTGTTCATTTTCGTTCGTACAAGGAGCATCAGCTACCTTTGCGGCGTTTCACATCCGCTTCGCCCGATTGGCGGCGATCTTCCTCATTGAAGTCCACGGCTTCGGCCTTCTCGAAATAGCGCCGGCTCTTGGACGCCAGCGAGCGCATCGACAACTCCATGCTGCCCGCGCTCATCGCCATGGCCTTGGACCGGATGACGCCGACGGAATCGGCATCCGAGAATTTCGCGAACTCGGCGCCGAGGAAGACGACTTCCCAGCCCCTCGCCCGCGCGCGGTCGAGCGCTGCCTTGGCGCCGTCCTTGGTCACTTCGGTCGAGGCATTCTCCGCCCCGTCGGTCATGATCACGATCACCGCCCGCTCCGGCTTATCGCCCTCTGCTAGGGCCACGATCCGGGCAATCGAGTCGAACAGCGGCGTCATCCCCCGCGGGCTCGCCTCGTCGTTCGTCATCTTGTTCCAGGTCGCCGCTGTCACGCCGCGGCGCAGGATGTCGAATTTCAGGCCGTCATGATGGTCGAAGACGGCGAGGGTCACTTTCTCGCTGCCGGGTTTCGCGCCGCCCTCCGGCTTGCCGAGCGCTTCGGCATAGGCATTCACCGAAGTCAGGGCTTCGGCCCAGATCGATCCCATCGAGCCTGTGCGATCGAGGAGGATATAGGCATGGGTGTGCGCCGCCGGGTTGGCGTTGGTGTGTTGGCTGGTCATGGATAGTCCTCCGTCGATGCGCCCCCACGCCCCGGACCGCCCAAATGGGAAAGCGCCCCCTCGGTTAAAGGGGGCGCTTCGAAATTATTTCATGCTGCGGTGGCGAAGACTGCCCGCTCAGGCAAACTGCGGCGCGATCTTCAGGTTGCGCACCCAGCCGATCTTCTCGAGGAAGAGCAGCACCGTGCCGTTATAATCGACAATACGGTTCCACACGCCCTTGCGCGGACGGTGCAGCGCACTTTGCGGCTGGTCATGGTGGTGATCGTGGAAGGCCTCGCCGCCGGTCAGCAGCGCCATCAGGTGATCCGCCCAGACCGGCGTTTTCAGGTGGCCGAGCACGTTGATGCCATAGACCGTGGCATGGAACTGGATGGCACGGCCAATGATGACGCTCGCATGGATCAGCGCCGTCAGCAGCAGCGAGCCGCCACAGGCCCAGACGATCAGGTAGATGATGCCGGGAACGACGAAATGGATGACGAGGCTGAGTTCGTTATAGAAACGGTCCATCCAGATGATGATCGGGTGTTTCTTCAGCCAGAGCGGCCAGTCGCGCTCGGTGTCTTTCTTGTCGCGGAACAGGATCCAGCCGACCCAGGCCCAGCGCTTGGACTCGAACGGATTGTGCGGATCGCCC
The DNA here is from genome assembly GCA_003486945.1 of Hyphomonas sp. Classification (GTDB taxonomy): domain Bacteria; phylum Pseudomonadota; class Alphaproteobacteria; order Caulobacterales; family Hyphomonadaceae; genus Hyphomonas. Next base: position 16,093 of record DNFL01000389.1, read on the forward strand.
GGCTGGTCGGCAAAGCGATGGTGCTGGGAATGGTAGTTCACCCAGTCGCGCACCCGGCCCTGCATCGCGATCATCAGGTTGATCATCGCCAGCACCTGCGCCGGCGGCGCAAGCTCGCCCGCACGGTGTTGCAGGATACGGTGCAGCGGACCGATGCCCATGTTGCACCAGAAAACCGAGAAGGCGATTACGCCGACAGCAATGGCCAGATACCACCAGTGGAAGGTCAGCTCGCTCATGAACACGCCGAGCAGCACCATCGTGGTGAACAGGGCAACGCCAAGGACCGGATAGCCAAAGGCGGAAAAGAAGCTTGGAATGTCGAAGGTTTTCCAGGTTTTCGGAATCGCGATGGAGCGCGGCGTCATTGATGTCAGTCCTTATCATCCTGCCGGTTCTGGCAGTTCCCCCATATGTGCAGGCCAGTCTTCATATTCGGCCCTTAACACCTGATTAAGATGTCTCGCCCGAGCTTTAAAGATGAAATTGCTTCGCAGCTGCAAAGCTCGCGCGAGTGTGACCCCTACGCACCGGGAGGGTGACGGACGCGCGCCGCAAGGCTATGCACGCGGCGCTGAGCTTGCGGGGGCCGGATGTCGGACGAACGGCGATTGAAGGAAATCAGGCAGGTCGCCGAACTTCTGCGGCTGCATGAAGATGTCAGCCAGGACAATTCCGACGTGCGCACGGCCTGCCCGCTGCACGAAGATTGCCGTGCGTCCGGCGACAACAACCTGTCTCTCGACCTGCTGAATGGCCGCTATACGTGCACGAACCATAACGAGACGGACGACCTGCGCGATCTGATAAGGAAGATCGAGGCCGGCAGGGCGCTCGTGCCTGTCCTGATCGAAGATGAGGCAGAGTACGCGCCCCCTGCCCCGATCGATGCGCAATATTCCGTTGCGGTGAAAGCCTCCAATCCCGTCCTCAAAACGCCGCCGAAAGTCTATCCGCTCTCTCCTGACCAGCAGCTGCCGAGCCCGGAGGAAATCAAAGCCGAACGCGAGATCAGGCTGGAAGCCATCCGCGCGGAGAAAGCCGAACACCGCCGGGGCGCAGGCGAGCGGGCGATCATTGCGCTGCTGGCGCTGGTCTTCGTGGCCGCCGGCCTGCTGGCTGCGGGCCTTTCCGGTTTTGCCAACTATCAGGCCTTCGCCTCCACCGTCGCCGACCCGCTGCAGGCTCGCGCATGGGGCGCCGCCGGCGTCATCGCGGCGATTGTCTCTTTTGGCGGCTTCACCTTCGTCTACTGGCACGGCGCAAACCGCCGCCGCGCCGAAAGCCTGCGCGCGCTCGTGTTCGCCCTGATCGGCGCCGGCGCCTCAATTCTCGGCACCGAAATCTACATACGCTCCAACAATCTCTCCGCCGCTGCCGAGATCAGCACCGCCGCGAACAACCGCGAAGTGCTCAGCACACAGATTGCCGACTGGCGCCGGCAGCTGGAAGGCATTCCGCCAGAAACGCGTTCTGTGGAAGGGCTCGAAAGCTATATCGCCGAAGTCGAACGCGTCGGGCGCATGGACCACAAGCCCTACCGCGACGCGCAGAACGAGCTGGGCCTCGCCAAGCGCCGCGATGATCTCATCGCCAAGATCGAAGCGGCGAATGACGAACTGCTCGGGCAAGGTTCCGGCAGCATCCTGCTCCGCGCAGAGCAGCGCGCTTCGTTGCCGAGCTGGGTGTTCGCGCTGCTGCTGGAGCTGTTCTCAAGCCAGGCGACATCCATCGGCCTCGTCGCCTTGCTGATCCTTGGCCGGGGCCGGGCTCAGCCGCCTGTCAGCGGATAATCTTCGCCGTCGCGGCCGCGCACGATCCAGCCATCATCACGTCGCTCGATATCCGACAGCGCGAGCGAGGCTTTCGAGACGCCGCCGGCAATGTCGAACACATAATGCGGAATAGCGAGGCCGGAGATCGTATCGCGCAGCGCGCGCACGAGGCGCTGGCCTTCCTCCACCGGCACCCGGAAGTGCGATGTACCCGGCGCTGCATCGAGCTGGTGCAGGTAGTATGGTTTGACGCCCGCCGCGAGGAAGGCGCGCATCAGGCCGGACAGGTCTTCCACCGTATCATTGACGCCGCGCAGCAGAACCGATTGCGAGACAAGCGCGATCCCTTGCTCCGCCAGCCGACGGCAGGCGGCCGCCGCGTCTTCGGTAAACTCGGCCGCATGGTTTGCATGCACCGCCACAAATACCGCCTTCGTCCGCGAACGGATCGCTTCGGCATAGGCCTCCGTCACCCGGTCCGGACGCGTAACTGGCATGCGGGTGTGCCAGCGGATGACTTTTACATGCGGAATCTTCTCAAGCTGCGCGGTAATCTCGCGCGCACGCGCCGCCGACATCATCATCGGGTCGCCGCCGGTCAGGATTACTTCGAAGATCTCCGGATGCGCCGCAATATAGGCAACGGCCGCGTCCAGTTCCTTCTTCGTCAATGCTTCGCCCTTTTCCGGGCCAACCATCTCGCGGCGGA
>DNFL01000353.1:0-575 GCA_003486945.1 Hyphomonas sp.
GGGCATCGGCCTCGACCTTTTCAGTAGGGCTCGGGCGGCCCCTGTCTGCGGCGTCGACGCGGCGGATGCGGGCCACGAGTTCGCCGAGGTCGGCCTCGCTCGCCAGCTGCTCGACCGGGGCATAGACGAACCCGCGGGCTAGCGCTCGGGTCTGGGCGGCCTTGTAGCGACGCTGGGCCTGGTCGAGCTGGAAGGCGAGGTTCTCTGGTGAGCCGGCATCTCCGGCTGTGCCGGCCAGCATCGCCCAGTAGAGGTCGTCGGACTCTTCCATCGCGTCCCGCCGCATGCGCGCGATCTCGAGCGATTTGGTACGCAGGGAGCATTCGATCACGCCGCGCGGATCGAACGGCGCATAGCGTTTCGGGACGCGGCGCTGGTAGTGCCAGTAGCCGAGTTTTTGCTTCAGATGCCGGTTCGTTCTGTCCACAACCCAATCCCTCTTGTAGGGAATTCCGTAGGGCTTTTTGTAGGGAAAAATCCGGCGATCGTCAAGCGAACGCGCCTTTGTAGCCCAGTAGGGCTTTGATTATGTTTGTCTTTTTGCGATTTTCTCTGGAGCGGGCGAAGAGATTCGA
>DNFL01000353.1:893-3432 GCA_003486945.1 Hyphomonas sp.
CTCTACCCCTGAGCTACGCCCGCGTCCTGAATGGGTATGGCTGCCGAGACCGGCAGAGCGGTGGGAATAAGCGGACTGGCAGGGCTTGGCAAGGGCCAAAAACAAGTCCGCTGCAATGCGGTGCTGCCGCCTAACCCCGCAGGACCGGGCGGATCTGGTCGGGGCTGACTTCGCGTCCGTCCGCATCGACGAATCCGGCGCGGATACTGGCTTTCGAGCCGGCCTTGGTGAAGCTTATCGGCGGCGGTTCGCCATTGCCGAGCCAAGCATCGCCCCATTGCGTCAGGCCGATCAGGATCGGGCGCAGGGACAGGCCCATGGCCGAGAGGACGTATTCCGGGCGGGCGCGCTTGCCGGGCACCTTGTACATCTTGCGGGTCAGGAGCCCTGAATCGACGAGGCTTTTCAGCCGTCCGGAGAGCACCGTACGAGGGCAATCCAGCTCCGCCTGGAAGTCGTCAAACCGGCGCACGCCGTACAGGGCGGCACGCAGAATCAGCAGGGTCCACCGGTCCCCGATGGCATCGATGGCCCGCGCGAGATTGCAGACATCTGGCGGGACTGGCGAACGGCGGGCGAGAGGAATCTGGCTCATGCTTAACTTTGTGAAAGTGTTTGGAACTGAAATAAAGACTGCCTTCGCTGAAACAGGTCAGGATTGTCGCAAAACTGCCGGGATCGTCTGCGAAGGGGCGGCCTGCGTACGGAGACAAAGCCTTGCCGATGAAGCGTTTTACCGCCGTTCTTGCCTCTGCCGCAGCGCTGACCGGTCTCGTCACCTGCGCCGCATCGGGCGCGCCATTCGCCTCGTCGGCTGTACAGCCCCTGCTCAATGATTCCAGCTTTTTCCATGATGCCGCCGCCACCGGAATCCGGGCACAATCCTGCGCGGACGCGTCCGGCGAGCCGGTATCCTTCTCCAAGGTCTCCCTCGCGGCCACACCGCTGACGGCTGCCCAGATCACCGCCCTTTCCAAGCGCCTTCCGGCGGGGGCGGATTTTGCTGGCGGCTGGGAGCTGAATTCGGACGATCCGAACTTTGGCGGCCTCTCCGGCCTCGCCTTAGCGGAGGACAACCTGCTGGCCGTCACCGATGCCGGCGGCTGGGTCGCGCTGGGCCTGATCGATGGAGCACCGGCCTCTGCCGCGATTGCCTATATGAAGGGCGCCGATGGCCGGTTTCTTTCGGGCAAGACTGAGAATGATGCGGAGGGCCTCGCCTGGCGGGATGGCATTGCCTTTGTCAGCTATGAGCGTGACTTCCGGGTCGAGGCGTTCGACCTTGGCAGCTGCGGCGCGGCAGCCAGGGCGGTGAGGGTGGCGGCGTTGCCGGGCGAGTTTGCGGCCAAGCCGGTCGATGCCAATTCCGGGCCGGAGGCGCTGGCGCTGACGCCTGAGGGCGCGTTGCTGTTCGGGTATGAAGGGCTGGCTGATGCCACTTCGCCCATCGGCCAGGTTCTGGCGGATGGCACGGGCCGGTGGACAGGGCGGCTGGCGGGAAACCCCAAGGGCTTTGCGCTGGTGGCGATGGATACGGTGCGCCTGCCCTCCGGCGAGGACCGAGAAATCACTCTCTACCGCGCCTTCGACCCGATCCGGGGCGCGCGCACAGTGCTGGTCTGGGGCGACGGCGAGGCCCAGCGCCTGACCCTGTCTCGGCCTGTGCTGACCGACAATTTCGAGGGGCTGGCGGCAGACGTGCTGCCGGATGGCCGGCTGCGACTGTGGATCGTGTCCGACAACAATTTCAGCAAGCTGCAGCGCACCCTGCTTTACGCCTTCGAGGTGAGGCCGTGAAGGGCGTTAAGATAACGGCCCTTCCCACGTGACCCGGCACGCCTTAGATTGGGACTTGCACAAGGGCTGCGGCGCCCGCGTGGGACTGATCTCCGGCGACCTTACTTACCGTCAGGGAGCTGGCACTCTGGTCGGGGCCGTGGCCCCGGCTCATCCGGCACCCACCTAGTCTCTAGGTCGACGGGAGTGAAATGTGCCCGGCGGCGATTGCGGTTCTTGTGCGCTTTGTTTCCCACAGATCTGACGCTCTTTTTCCGAAGACACCTGCGCAAGCAAAGGGTCCAGACGAGGGTGCGCTGGACCTGCTTTCCTGTGCATCTGCGGCAGCGAGCAGCGCGTATGGCCGGACGCGGGGGGCCCGGCAGGCTTGTTGTTCCTGAACGCCGTTTCCTGTCATCACGGCGCCAGCCGGGACGACATGGGGGACGGGACCAATGCCTGTCGATTGTGTGTGTTGCAATGCTTCGCCTCAGAGCCCAAGAAGCGGCGATGAGCATTGAAGATGACAAGACAGTCCTGCGCCACCGTATGCGCACCTTGCGGGCGGAAGCGGCGGCGCGGGATCCGGATGGGGCGGAGAAGCTGGCGGCCATCTTTCCGATCAAGCTGCTGGAGCGCTATGGCCCGGTCGTCTCGGCCTATGTTCCGATCAATGAGGAACTGGATCCGATGCCGCTGCTGGAGCGCCTGGCGCGCGCCGGGGCGGAGACGTGAATGCCGCGGATGACGCCCGGCGGGATCA
>DNFL01000311.1:0-4393 GCA_003486945.1 Hyphomonas sp.
GAGGATGTAGAACTTGTTGATCCAAGGCGGGAAGATCAGCAGCGGTTTGGAATAGGCCTGCGGCTGCGAGGGCGCAAACTGCAACAGCTCGATCAGGTCATTGCGGAACACCACTTCGCCGGGCGCCGTGGCAATGTTGCCGCCAATTTCGAACGGCGTCTCGTCCGTCTGCGAGATGTAGAGCTTGCCATTGCCCTTGCGCACATCTTCCCGCGCCATGCGCAGGCCCGCCAGCACGCTCTCGCCGCCGCTCTCGATGAAGGCGCGCAGGGCCTGCGGATTGGTGCCGAGGAAATTTGTGGGCGACAGGCTGTCGGTCAGCAGCTGCGTAAAGAATTTCGCACGCAGCTGCACCGCAGGGTCGATGCCCTCGGCCCGGTCTGCCAGCGAATTCATCCAGGTCGCGTTCACGTCATACGCCTTGCGGATGAACTTGAAGGCAGGGTTCACCTGCCATTCCGGATCGGAGAAGCGCTTGTCCTTCTCCTTCGGCGCTTCAGGGGAGAGGGACTCCAGCACCATCTCCTGCCAGAGCTTCATCCAGCCCTGCATCAGCTCCATATTGGCCTGCATCAAGGCCATCGGATTGCGCGCTAGGCCCAGGCCGACCTCACGGAAGGCATCCACCGCGCCCATCGGGTCGCCATCCGAAATCGTACCCAGCGGTCCGGAGCCTGTGATCACCTCGGTCAGCAGGGCCTGGGACTCGGTATTAGCCAGCGCCAGCGTCGTCGTCAGGATCTGCCATTTCATGGGATCCTGCGCCGCCATAAGGGCGGCCAGCGGTTCCTGTTCTGTCGCCGGTGGCTTTGCGCTGCTCATAAGTCTTGGTTTTGCCCTGTTTCTAGGGCTCATCTATCCATCACATTGTTTGTGATTTAATGATCTTAACCATGAAAAACACTGCGATTCTCCTCTGCGGCGTGCCGTTTTTGCTGGCAACTGCCTGTTCCTCTTCGTTCACGAAGGTGCGCTCGGCCATTAACGAAGCGCCGGACTGGTATGCCGAACGCCGGGTCCAGATCCGGGGGGAGGGGTATCCCGACATCATCGATATTCCGGCAACCACGCCCGCCGCTCCGCCCGTCCGGGCCCTGTCGAAGTCGGGTGAGGACCTTGCTGTTCTGCAGCGCCAGTTCCTGACCGATCCGCGCGCGGAAGTTGCGCCAGCCGAAAAAATTGAGCAGGTGGCAGCCGAGCTGCGCGCCGAATTTGAACCGGGGCTCCCCGAGGCGGAGTTCCTCAGCGAATCCGAGATCGCGGCAATCCGGGCCAGCTTCAACGTGCCGCGCGTCACTGAAGGCCTCTACCAGCCATGAACACCGACTTTCACAAGATCCGGCGTCTGCCGCCCTATGTCTTTGAACAGGTCAACCGGACCAAGGCGGCTCTTCGCGCGCGCGGTGCAGACATCATTGATCTCGGCATGGGCAACCCGGATCAGCCGACGCCGAAACATATCGTCGACAAGCTGGTCGAAACCGCGCGCAAGCCGGACGTGAACGGCTATTCCGCCTCGCGCGGGATTCCGGGATTGCGCCGTGCACTGACGGATTATTACAAGCGCCGCTTTGATGTGAAGCTGGACAAGGACCGGGAGGTGATCGTCACCCTCGGCTCGAAGGAAGGCTTCGCCAACCTCGCGCAGGCGATCAGCGCGCCGGGCGATGTCATCCTCGCGCCGGACCCTTCTTATCCGCTCCACCATTTCGGCTTCATCATCGCCGGCGCTTCCATCCGCGGCGTGCCGGCGCATACGCCGGAGCAATATCTTTCAAACCTCGGCCGCGCGGTGAAATATTCCGTGCCCCCGCCGACCGCGATGGTGCTCTGCTTCCCGTCGAACCCCACCGCTGCCGTCTGCGATCTCGACTTCTACAAGGAAGCCGTGAAGTTCGCGAAGAAGCACGATCTCTGGATCCTGTCGGACCTCGCCTATAACGAAATCTATTTCGAGGAGCCCACCCCCTCCATCCTGCAGGTGGACGGCGCGAAGGACATCGCCGTGGAATTCACCACCATGTCGAAAACCTATTCGATGGCCGGCTGGCGCGTCGGCTTTGTGGCGGGCAACGAGAAACTCATCGGCGCGCTCGCGCGCGTGAAATCCTATCTCGATTACGGCGCCTACACGCCGATCCAGGTCGCCGCCGTCGCCGCGCTCGATGGCCCGCAGGACTGTGTGGACGACCTGCGCAAAATCTACCGTACACGGCGCGATGCCCTCGTTGACAGCTTCACCCGCGCCGGCTGGCCGGTGCCGAGCCCAAAAGCTTCGATGTTCGCCTGGGCCCCGATCCCGGAACAGCTGCGCCATCTCGGCAGCCTCGAGTTTTCGCTGCAGCTGATCAACGAAGCCCACGTCGCCGTCGCCCCCGGCGCCGGCTTCGGCGAACACGGCGACGACTATGTCCGCATCGCCCTCGTCGAAAACGAACAACGCATCCGGCAGGCGGGCCGCAACATCCGCAAATTCCTCGCCGCTCGCGGCGTAAAGGAAATCAAGCCGGTGGCGGCGGAGTAGCCCTCACTTGAACCTCTCTCCCCCTTGGGGGGGCTACGACATTCACACATCAGTGTTGCGGGGTTTGCGGAAGTCTGATTCCTATTGTCTGAACATGGGAGGGTTTCATGGATCGGACGTTGGGCCACTTTGGTGATCTGCGGCTGGAAAAAGGGGGGTCTTTCTTCTTGGCCGGCTTCTGGAGCTTGGTGGCCGGGCCTTGCGGGTTCGCCGGCTTGGAGGCGACCGGGCGGGCGAGATACGGATCACGCGTTTTCTGCGCAACGCGTCGGTGACCCCTGAGGAGATGGTGAGCGAAGCGGCGCGCCGGACCGCGGAGCGCTGCGCGTGCCGAGAGGTTCTGGTGGTCCAGGATACGACGGTGGTTCGTTCGGAAGGCGGCGGCGGGGATTATTTGCATGCCGTCCTGGCGCTGGACGCGTCGGACGGGGCGCTTCTGGGGTTGGTGGATGCGCGCTTCCTGCACCGCTCATCGGGCCAGAAGGCGCAGCGTAGGGCGCTTCCGGTGGAGGAAAAGGAGAGCTTTCGCTGGCTGGAAGGGGCTGAGCAGGCCGCATCGGTATGCTCAGGGGCGCTGCGGATCACGATCATCGCGGATCGCGAAGGGGACATTTACGAGGCGTTCGCGCTCCGGCCGGACAACGCCGATCTTCTGGTGCGCGCGGCCCAGGACCGCAGCCTTGAGGACGGCGGATGACTGTTTGCCGCGCTCGACGCCTTGCCCTGTGCCGGGCAGGCAGATCTCGATCTGCCAGGTGGGCCAGGCCGCCGGAAGCGGACTGCAAAGCTGGAAGTGCGCTTCGCCACGATGACCCTGGCCCGGCCCAGTCGCCCCTTTCCTGCAGGGTTGCCGGAACGCGTGGAGGTGCAACTGGTCGACGTCCGGGAGGCCTCACCGCCCAGCGGCGTTCAAGGTGTGCATTGGCGGCTACTGACGACGCGGCCGGTTGAAGACCCCGCTCAGGCCTGGGCGGTCATCGAGTGTTACCGCAAGCGCTGGGCGATCGAGCAGATGTTCCGGACCCTCAAGACGCAGGGCTTCGATATCGAAGGCCTACGGATCGAAGAACGCCAGCCACGTGACAAGCTCATAACCGCTGCGCTCATCGCCGCCGTTGCCATCCAGCAACTCGTCCATGCCCGGGATGGCGGCCCCAGTCCCCTGCGCCCTTGCAGTGATGCCTTCGATCCTGAGGACATCCCTCTCCTCGAAGCCTTTTGCGCCAGGCTCGAAGGCAAAACGGTCCGGCAGAAAAACCCCCATCCCAAAGGCTCCCTCGCCTATGCTGCATGGGTCTGTGCCCGCCTCGGCGGCTGGACCCGATACTATGGAAAACCAGGGCCCGGCGTCATGCTCCAGGGATGGCTCGAAATCCAGGCCGCCAAAAAATCTCTCCAAACCCTCGGGTTCAAACCCAATGTGTGAATCAAGTAGCTTGGGGGGGTGAGGGGAGCAGGTCGCGTCATCTTGAGAACTGGTCCTGCCCAGCCGTGCAACCGGTTCCCTCCCCCTTTTGGGAAGGGTTAAGTTGGGGAAGGCCCCGCGAACCAACCCGCCGCTCAGGGCTTCCGCCCCCCGCCCAAACCGGCTATGGCCCCCTCGGAAACTGTTGCGCGAGGGCACCCTATGGGGGCGTTGAGGATCGGGATTGCGGGGCTGGGCCATGTGGGCTCGGGGCTGATCGAGCTGGTGCAGAGGCAGGACCGCCTGCGCCTGCCGGGGCGGGTCGAGATCACCGGCATCAGCGCTCGCTCGCAGAGCCGCAACCGGCCCGTGAACACAGACGGCTACGCCTGGTTCGACGATGCCGCGACCCTCGCCGAAGATCCCAATGTCGACGTGTTCGTCGAACTGATCGGCGGCTCGGA
>DNFL01000311.1:4644-5002 GCA_003486945.1 Hyphomonas sp.
CGTCGAACTGATCGGCGGCTCGGACGGCCCGGCGAAATTCGCGGTCGAGAGCGCGCTGAAAGCCGGCAAGCATGTCGTCACCGCGAACAAAGCGCTGATCGCAAAGCACGGCCAGGCGCTCGCCAAACTCGCATCCGAAAAGCAGGTAGACCTCCTGTTCGAAGCCGCCGTCGCGGGCGGCATACCGGTCGTCCGTGTGCTGCGCGACAGCCTTGCGGGCACGGAGATCAAACGCGTCTCCGGCATCCTTAACGGCACCTGCAATTTCATCACCAGCACCATGCTGGAAACCGGCCGCGCCTACGACGAAGTGCTCGCCGAAGCGCAGAAGCGTGGCTATGCCGAGGCCGACCCGACC
>DNFL01000311.1:5221-5806 GCA_003486945.1 Hyphomonas sp.
GGCTATGCCGAGGCCGACCCGACCCTCGACGTGTCCGGCATGGACGCGGCCCACAAGGCTGCCATTCTCTCCGCCATCGCCTTCTCGGCAGACCTTGATTTCTCCAAGGTTTCCGTGCGCGGCATCGAGGAAATCGGCCTCCTGGACCTACGCCTCGCTGACCGTCTCGGCTTCCGCATCAAGCTGATCGCCGAAGGCGTTCTCACGAAAGACGGCGTTGTCTGCCGCGTCGAGCCGATGGCACTGCCGCATGCCCATGCGCTCGCCCGCGTTGACGGGTCTCTGAACTCCGTGCGCGTCGAAGGCGACCCGCTTGGCGCGGTCGTGCTCACCGGCCCCGGCGCCGGTTCCGGCCCGACCGCCAGCGCTGTTATGGGCGACATCGCCAAGCTCTTCCGCCCCGCCATCCGCAACGCTTTCGGCCGCGCGAAACACCATGTCGCCCAGCCTTTCGTCACCGGCGACAATAGCGAGGTCGCGCCCTTTTTCCTCCGTGTACGGCTGGCCGACAAACCCGGCACGCTCGCAGCGCTCACCGAAGCGCTGGCCGAGTCCGGCATCTCGGTCGCCAAGCTCCTGCAGAAC
>DNFL01000195.1:0-1711 GCA_003486945.1 Hyphomonas sp.
CCCCGCGCGCCAGTCCCGAGGCTCGCTTGCGGTAGCAGAGAGACGGCCGGACCGGGGACCCCCGGCCGAGCGGCAGGGGCAGGAGGTCCGGCGCAAAGTTCACCGCCGCCGTCGGCACCGCGCCGATGCCGACACCCTGGCGCACCGCCAGCAGGCTCGCCGCGCTCGAATTGGTCACGAACTCGCCCTCCGCGAGCGAAGCGATGGCGGCGGTCTTTTCGGCCCAGTTCTCCGGCTGGAAAATTTGCCCGACATGGCGAACCGTTCGGTGCTTTAGAAGGTCCGAAAGGGATTCCGGCATGCCGAAGCGCTGAACATATTCGGCCGACGCGAAATAGCTGTAGTGCAGCCAGCAGAGCGGCACGCGGATCACGTCAAGGTCTGCCGGTTCCTGCACCATCACTGCCACATCCGGCGCGAGCCGCCCGTCGACCATCGGGTTCAGGCTGCAATCCAGATGCATCTGCAGGTCCGGATACTTGTCGATGAAGGCGTTCAGCCGCGGCACGATCCAGAAGGCCGAAATGCCGTCTGGGGCGCTGAGGTCGACACGGCCGGTCATCGCCTGGTCGCTCTCGTTGGCCGCATCCTGGAATTTCTTGGCGGAGCGTTCCATCTGCTCGGCCCAGACCAGCACCGTCTTTGCCGTCCGCGTCAGGGTCACACCGCCCGGTGTTCGCGCAAACAGCTTTGCGTTGAGCGCGGTTTCCATCTGTTCAACGCGCCGGCTGATCGTCGGCTGGGTCAGGCCGAGCGAGGCGCCGGCCTTGGCGAAGCTGCCTTCCCTGACGACCGTCAGGAACAGCTCGATATCATCCCAGCTCAGCCGCTCGCGCATGCCATCAACCCTTGCTCAGCGAATACCCCATATTCGGGATTACGCACTTCATATACCGCCCTGTTTTCTGGCCAATTGTATCGTGGAATCACCAGTGAGGCGAGGATGAGATGCTAGGCAATCCGAAACAAGCCCTTCTGCCGACTGATTTGTTCGATTTCCGGCCGGATGCGATCACACCGGAGGCTGTCATCGCCATTGGCGAGCGCTTCCAGCTGCGCCCGCCTTCGCTGATCCAGATGGCCGAGGGGCGTGACATCGCCGCCTCGCTGATCGATCCGAATATTGCCCCTGCGTCTGCCTATGCCGAGGCCGCCGTCTGGTCCGGCATGTGCGCGCTCGTCTTCACCGAGGAAGACAAGGTCACCGGCATGGTGGCGATCCTTTTCCTCTCGCGCGCCGGGCTCGCCGCCGTCGCGGAGCAGACCTTCAACGCCCGCGCGCCGGACAGGGCGCATCTGGCGAAAGCCGGTGAGCCTGTCTATGGCGGTTACGCTTGGGGCATCGCGGCCACCACCAAGACCGGCGCGCGCCTCTGCGTCGGCTTTGCCGATGCCGTACGCCGCGAACTGTTCAGCAAGGTGCCGGTCTTCTCCCGCGCCGCCACCGGCGACGGCATGCGCGTGCTCACCAATCTCGGCTACCGTCCAGTGCCGTGGGGCGAAGCCGGTGTCATCTGGGTCGATCCGCGCGGGGAGGCGGGTCCGGCATGAGCTTGCTACGCAACTTCACCGCCGACGATTCCCGTCCGCCCGTCGTTCAGTCCGGCCCTGTGCGGGTCGATGTCGTCTCCACGCTGGACGAGTTCGTCGCGGTGATGACGATCCGCGCACGCGTCTTCCAGAACGAGCAGGATTGTCCGTATGAGGAGGA
>DNFL01000195.1:1975-15861 GCA_003486945.1 Hyphomonas sp.
CCCCCCCCCCCCCCCCGCCGCAATGGCGAGCCTGTGGGCACCATGCGCCTGCGCTGGTTTGCTGACTTCGCCAAATCCGAACGTTTCGCGGTCGTGCCTGAAGGCCGGGCCACGCAGATTGCCTTTGCCCTGATCGAGGCCGCCTGCCTCGTCAGCGCGCGCAAGGGATACCGCAAGATCCTCGGCCATGCCCAGAAGCGCGTCGCGCCATTCTGGATCCGCCGGGGCGGCGGTTATCTGCGCGAGGACCGGCCTTCCTTTTTCTTCTCCGACCACGAATACGTCGAGATCGTTCGCGAGATTGATCCGCCAGAAAACCATCTGAACATCAACAGCCCGCCCCTCGAACTCTGCCGCCCCGAAGGCGACTGGGACCGGGAAGGCGTGCTGGAGCGATCCGCGGCGAGGGCGGCATGACCGGGGCATCCGGCATATGAATGGTCTGGGCGGGGGTAGCGTGACATGACGAATGATGGAGAGGGCCTCCTTGAACCGGTACCGACCCTGTCGGAAGCCATCGAGATTGCCATCCCGCACATGCGGGCGCTCGCGGCGCCGCTGTCGGCTACCGGCGCCGATTCAGACTCTATGGTTGAAGCCTTTGTCGAAAGCGTTCTCTTCGGCGCGGTCTGGATCCGCCCGCCCTACCGTCCGATCGACATGGCTGATGCGTTTCGCGACGATGTTGTCGCCTCGCACGGCGAGGTCGAGATATTCACCGATGTTGTCGATGGCCCCGGCGGGCGCACCCGCAAGGTCGGCCTGAAATTCGGGGACTATGCGCAATTTGTCCGTACGACCTTCTGGGAAGGCCAGGGCTGAGGCTCAGTCGGATTTCTTCTGCCCTGCCTCGAACCGGCGGATCGCCTCCAGCAGCTCGGCAAGGCGCGAAGGCACGGGCTCCCGCAGCAGTTCGGAATAGGCCTTGGCCACCGTCCGCGCGAGGGCGTCGGGCAACTGGATCACGCCCGGCATGGCCGTCGGCGCGCCCGTTTCCTCATTCTCCTCGTCCGCAGACACCTCTTCGTCCCCCCCGGAACCTCGAATCTTCAGAAACTGAACGATTCAGCCCCATCACGCAATCCAAGCGTGAAGTAAATCCCCTAACAAAGAGGGTGGCACTTTTTTAAGGCAGGCCCGGGATCAGTTGATCCCGAGAATTTCCTGCAGGAACAGGGTTTCCGCCTCGCGCTGTGCCTCACGGTTGGACAGTTTGCGGAAGCCATGGCCTTCGTCCATCGCCATCATGAACCAGGTCTTCACCCCGTTCGCCCGGACAGCCGCAAGGATCTGCTCCGCCTCGGTATAGGGCACGCGGGGATCGTTATATCCCTGCACGACGAACAAGGGCTTGGTGATACGGTGCGCATTCTTCAGCGGCGAGATTTCGTCGAAGAAGGCGGCAACAACAGGGTCGCGCTCATCGCCGTACTCCTCGCGGCGCAGGTCCACGCGGTAGCCTTCGGTGTTTTCCAGGAAGGTCTTGAAGTCGGAAATGCCGACGACATCCACTCCGCCTGCAAGCCGGTCGCCATAATCGATCATCGAGGCGAGCACCATGTAGCCGCCATACGATCCGCCATGCACCACCACGCGGCTGGCATCGAGGTCCGGCTGCGTCGCAATCCAGTCGAGCAGGGCGCCGATATCTTCAACCGATTTCTTGCGGTTCAGGCCATTGTCCAGCGACACATAGGTTTTGCCGTACCCGGACGATCCGCGCACGTTCGGCACCGCCACCGCCATGCCCAGCTCCTTTGCCCAGTACTGGAAGGCCGAGCTGAAAACGGGGCGCGACTGGCTCTCCGGTCCGCCATGGATGGAAATGATCACCGGATGCGGGCCGGGGCCTTCGGGGCGGTAGATGAAGGCGGGAATGTCCATACCGTCCGCATTCGGATAACTGATCATCTCCGGCGTCAGGAAGGTCTTCGGGTTCAGCCCGCCGGTTTCCGCTTCGGTCCAGCGCGTCAGGTTCAGCGTCGCTATGTCGAACGACCAGGCATCTGCCGGGCTGGTTGCACCATTGAAGGTGAAGCCAACCTGCGTGCCGCTCGGCGAGAAGGTCAGCCCGCTCGCAATGCCCACCGGCAGGGTCGGGCCCGGCCGCACATGCCCGCTCGCCACGTCCAGCAGACGGATGGTGCCAAGTCCGCCTTCGTTGAGCGTGAAGGCCACCGTCGTCTCGTCCGGTGACAGGGTCCAGTCCGACACATCCCAGTCGATATCGCCGGTATAGTTTGTCACCGTTCCATCCGCCCCGAGGCGCACGAGGTTTGCAAACTCGCTGCCCTTGTCCGTCACGGTCAGCACCGAACCATCGGACAGGAGCGCGCCGCCTGAATACGCGACATCATCGTCGGGATTGATCTCCGTCAGTGCGCCGGTCGCCACGTCCATCCTGAACAGGCGGCTCTTGGCGATCGAGATATAGCGCTGCAGCAGCAGCGTGCTGCCATCAGCCGACCAGTCCACCGGCCCAACTGCGCCATCGCCTTCCAGCGCGACACGCAGGCTCGAAGGGTCTGCCGGATTGGCGATGAGAATATCATTGTTCGGATCGCCTGCCGAAGTGCGTGCCCAGGCCACCAGGCTGCCATCATCCGACCAAAGCGCGGAACCGTTGCGCGAGCCCGGCTCGGAATATTGCGTGACATCGCCGGTATTGAGATTGAACAGGTAGGATTGGAAATATTCGTCCCCGCCCCGGTCCTTGCCAAACAGGAAGGCGCCGCCGGACGGACTGACATCCGCGCTGCCAACAGTCTCTGTGTAGAAGGTCAGCTGCCGGCGCGCGCCGAGCGGGAAGCGCACTTCATGTATCTGGTTCACATTGCCGAAGCGTGTGGAGATCAGGATGCCGCCATCGCCGGTCCAGTCCTGGAAGCTGTGACCGCGCACATTCTCATACCGCTGCAGGCGCTCCTTCAGCGCCGGCGAGGCAGTAGGCACATTTTCCGTCACGAGATTGCCTCGCGTCACGCGTAGCGGGTTTTCCTGCGCGGTCAGGGTAGCTTCCGGCGCGGCGCCGGTCTGCGCGCAGGCCGCAACGGCCAGCGCAAGCGCGGAAACGATCAGGGCGGGGCGGCGGGTCATGTGGAACTCCCGGGTTTTCTGTTTTGTCATGAGCCTTTGTTTAGTGCGTTTGCCTGCCGCGTCATCACTTTTTCAGGCGAGGGGCTTCACATCCCCGATACAATCGGGGTCTAAGGCCCCTCAAATGTCCTGAAGGAGCCTATTGATGTTGAAGCAGAAAGTCCGGGCAGCCCTCATTGCTGCGACTGCCGCGCTCCTTGCTGCCTGCGCGCACGAGAAAGCTCCCGCGCCGGCTTCGCCCGTTGCCGCCGCCGAAACGCCCACCGAACCCGCGCGCGTGCTGCTGATCGGCCTTGATGGACTGCATCCCTCGATGCTCGACAGCTGGGACGCGCCCAACCTGAAAGCCCTCGCCGCCCGCGGCGTGCGCGCCGAGGCGATGTATCCGGTGATGCCGTCCGTCACATTCGTGAACTTCTACTCCCTCGCCACCGGCCTCTATCCCGAACATCACGGCATGGTCGACAATTACCCCTACGACCGCGACGGCCAGCGCCAGTTTGACCGCGCCACCGGACCGCAGGAAGAATTCTGGTGGCAGGGTGAGCCGGTCTGGGTGACGGCCGAAAAGCAGGGCCTCTCCACCTCCATCATGTTCTGGCTCGGCTCTGAAGTGCCGCATGACGGTATCCGCCCGGCGCGCTGGACACCCTACCAGCACGACAAGCCCTATCAGGAGCGCGTCGATGAAGTGCTCGCCTGGTATGACGGCGCGGCAGAAAAAAGCCCGCGCTTCGCTGCCATCTATTTCGACCGTGTCGACACGGCCGGCCACTATACCGGCCCGCGTTCCGACAAGACAAAAGAGGCGGTCGCCGAAGTGGACGGCTATGTCGGCCAGCTCGTCGCGGGTCTCGAGGCGCGCGGCCTGCTCGCCTCCACCACCATCATCGTCGTCTCCGATCACGGCATGGCCTGGATCAATCCCGATCAGGTCGTCGATATCGGCGAGTTCCTGGACCTGAAATCCCTCACTGTCTCGCAATTCGCCGGCCCCTATGCCGGCTCGGCGCATCCTTTCCTGCATGTCTATGGCGAAGGCCCGGCGCTGGAAGCGGCCTATCAAGGCCTCAAGGATTTCCACCCCAACATTCATGTCTACAAACGCGGCGAGATGCCCGCGCACTATCATTTCGACCACCCGACGCGCGGGCCCGATCTCTTCATCGTCGGCGATCCCGGCTGGGTCGTGCGCAATGCCGATCTTGGCGGTTGGCGCCCGCCAATCCCCGGCATGCACGGCTATGACAACCGTGCCCCGGAAATGAACGCCACCTTCATTGGCGCCGGCCCCATCTTCCCGGAAGGTGAAGTCGCCGCGCCGTTCGAAAACGTCAACGTCTACAGCTTCATCGCTTGCGCCCTCGGCCTCACCCCGGTTGAGACAGACGGTGACCCAGCCGTCGTGGCGCAAGTCACCGCCGGCCGCTGCCCGGCGCCGGAAGAATGACGGTCTATCCTCTCCCGTTTACGGGGGAGGTGTCACCGAAGGCTACGGAGGGGGGCCAGCAGTGCGGGGCCGGCAACAGCTCACTCCTCCAGCTTCTCCATCTCGGCGCTGATGATCTCCATCAGTTCCGGATGCTCGGTCTGGATACGCATCAGCTCGGTCATCATCCGGCCCTGCGTCTCGACGACCTGGGTATAGTTGCCGCCGAAAATCTGCATCGCCTTCAACGGGTCTGTGTCGTCTTTCAGCACCTCACCCATCTTGTTCAGGCCCTCGGCCGCCTTGCTGATCTTGCCTGCCGCAGCCTTGGCGCTCTGCTCGTCCTTCACCGTCTCCAGAGCGTCCGCGATACGCGTCATCTCGGTCAGGTAGGCCGCGCCGATATCCTGGGCGGAGGAATTCTTGGTGATGTTCTTGCCCTCCGGCGCCCCGCCTTGCCCACACCCCGCCAGCGCCAGAGCCCCGGCCAGAACCACCGCCGCAAAAAATCCGTTCTTCATGTCAGTCCCCTCGTCTCCCGGCGCGCCCGCCGATGGATGATGCCCGATAGGACCATGATGAGGGCCGGAGGGCAAGTTCGGGGGCGGTCGTCACTCTACTGGCTCGATGGCCGGCACGTGCAGAGTTGATGCGCGATAGGCATCAACAAGCGCTGGCAAAGGCATGTAAATGCGAAGTGTCAGCTTGAAATCGCCGCTTGAGGGTGACGGCAGCCAGTTTGCATCGCGCTCACCGCCGGGAGCGTCTGGCTGGACATAAATATCAATCGACCCATCCGCATTGCGCAAAAGGGCATCGCGGCTGCCGATTGCGTAGCGGTTGAGCGCGTTGTCGACGAACTGGAATCGTTCAGCGTCGTACATGGTCAGCGACCAGAAGCCGAGCTTGCCCGTCTTCGGAATGTCTTCAGCAGAAAAGTGCATCCGGTAGGCGCGTCCCGCGCCCAGCGGCTGGCCTGAGATGTCGAAGAAATTGTTGTAGTAGAGCGCCTCTTCCGGATCATTGCCCATCAGCCCGACAAGCGCATTGCCTGCCCGTGTCGGATAATCGAAGTCGTTATCCTTCGACGCGCGGTTTGCTGTCCATCCTGTCGGCGTCGCAGTGCCGCGGGTCCGGCGGATGAGGTTGATCAGCATAGGACCCTCACGCTCAGCTCTGAGTATTCCAGCCTGGGTGGCTGCATCGAGACTTTCAGGCCGGAAAGGTTCGCCCGGTTTGATTCCGATCCGCCGCATCATCTCGTACATGGCGACATGCGAACGGGGTGGCGGATTGTCGATCATCAGATCGGCAACCCGGCGGAAGTAGGCGAAATCACCTTCATAAGCCGTTCGCGCTTTTGCGGGAGGCGGCGCTGGTCGCGATGTGCTCGGACGGCCGCGCCAATCAGACAGCGCGGTCAGCGACATCTGCTCCTGATACCGGCGTACGGTTCCGAGGTCGGCCTCATCTCGCACAGCAATGCGCACCGCAATCGACACGAGATTTGTGGGGATCCGGGCAATCTTCACCCCGCGCGGCAACTTTCCGGTCCAGTGCGGGCCCACGAACGCAATATCGGTTTTGCGCCCTCCATTGACGCGGGTGGAATAAATGTACGGCTGGTTCTCGATATAGGCATCGGCAACCTGCACCGACACATACCGGTCCTTGATGGCGGGCATCCGAAGAATTATCGGCCCGGCGGTGAGGTCGAGTGCGATGCCGGTATAAACCGTGTCATTGTTTGGACTGTAGGGCAGGTCGCCTGCTGCTGTTGCAAGCTTCGTCATGTGGCCGAGCTGGTTGATCGGCGCAGCCGGTTCGTTTGCAACAGGTGCTGTCAAACGCTCGCGGCGCAGACGTTCGCGCTCGGTGATGATCAGCGGGAATGTGAAGATGTAGGCCTGCACGGCAGCGGAATAGGCAATCGCCTCCTGAGCCTGAGCATCCTGTTCTTCGGCGGATGGCGCTTCCTTTGCTGGTTCAGCGATGGCCACGAAAGGGCATATCATCAAAGCCACTGACAACGCAGCGGCGCCTACCTTACGCATTCCGTCCTCCCCGGATCACTTTTTGCGTTGGAGGCGTCTTAGCATCTTCGCCCGCTTGTGTGGAGCGCGTCTCTAACTATACCGCGCCTCAACCTTCTCCGCCGTCACGCCAGCCTTCACATCCGCCAGCGCTGCGGCCAGGTCCGCCAGATACGCGTCCGCCACGTCCGCATGCTTCGGTGACAGCATCAGGTGCAGGCTTGGCGGTTCTGCCGTGAAAGACGTGAACCATCCCCGCGCGCGCATCGCGGCATAGAGCGCGAGCGTCTCGGCCTCCGGATGGCGGAACGCGATCAGCCCGAGCATCGGCTTGCCCAGCACGTCAAAGCCGAGCGCCTTCACGCCCGCCTCGATCTTCTCCCGTACCCCGCACACCAGTCCCTGCTTCTCGCGGTAGCCGGCAACGCCCAGCACATTCATCACCGCCCAGGCCGCAGAGATCGCGCCGCCCGGCCGCGTGCCGGCCAGCGTCGGCGTCTTCATCGGCGCGCCGCTCCAGTCCCGCAGCGAGAAGGGCATGTGTTTGTAAAGCTCCTCGGAACGGAACAGCACGGTCGAGGCGCCTTTGGCGCAATAGCCATACTTGTGCAGGTCCGCGCTCATCGATTTCACCGCCGGCACTTCAAAGTCAAACGCCGGCACTGCCACGCCGTTCATCCGCGCAAACGGCGCGAAATACCCGCCGACGCAGGCATCCACGTGCAGCCACACATCCCTGCGCGCCGCGATTTCGCCCAGCGCTTCGATGGGGTCGATGATGCCGTGCGGAAACTGCGGCGCCGAGCCGACCATCATGATCGTGCCGGCATCAATCGCCGCCTCCATCGCCGCCGGGTCGGCCTCATAGCTGCCATCGTTCTTCAGCGGCACGGAGCGGATCTCGATATCCATCATCAGCGCCGCCTTGTGGAAGGCGAGGTGGCCGGAGCGGGGGATGACGATGTTATGCCCCGTGCGCGGCTTTCCGTTTGCCCGCGCAAAATCGCGCGCCGCCTTGATCGCCATGGTGATCGAATCGGTTCCGCCAGATGTGATCGCGCCTGCGCCGCCATCGCCGTGCAGCAGGCCGAGCGCCATGGCAATCACTTCCTTCTCCATCTGCGCCAGCGACGGAAAGGCCAACGGCCCGAGGCCATTCTCCGCCATGTAGAGGCCATAGGCGTCGTGCTGGACATGATGAATGTCTTCGCCCGCGTTGAACACATAGACCGCCGTTTTCCCGCTCCGCCAGTCCACATCCCCGCCGCCACGGGCAATCATCTCGGCGCGCACCTCGTCCCACCCGCGCCCTTTTTCCGGCATCTGCATGGTGAATGTCCTCCCGAATGTCCTCACGCGCGAAGCCTACGCGCCCCGCTCGCCGCTGGCCAGCATGCAGCCGGAATGGCGCGAAGCGAAAATATTTGCTCGCGCATTGCGCTAAGCCCGTTGCAGGCGCAGACCGCTCCGCATAATTTACTTCTCGATAACCATTTGAGCCCCCAGGGAAGAGCGCGCGCCATGACGGACTATATCGGATACGAAGCGCTCTCCCAGGCTGCCATGCGCGGCGTCGTGCGCGAGGCCCTGCGCCGCGCCAAGACCAATGGCGGCCTGCCGGGCGACCACCATTTCTACGTCTCCTTCCGCACCCGTGCCCCCGGCGTGAAGATCGCGGACCACCTCGTCCAGCGCTTCCCGGAAGAGATGACCATCGTCATCCAGCACCAGTTCTGGGACCTGGAAGTGCATGACGGCCATTTCGAGATCGTGCTGAAATTCGCCGGCGTGCCGCAGCACCTGTCGATCCCGCTCGCCGCCATCACCCGTTTCGTCGACCCGTCGGTGAATTTCGGCCTCTCCTTCGAAGCGCGCAGCCGCGACACCGGCGTGCTCTCGCCCGCAAAGGACACCGCCGCCGAGCCTGTGCCGCCGAAACCGGCCGAAACCGTCGTCAGCCTCGACGCCTACCGCCGCAAGTAAGGCCGGGCCACCTTGACCGAGGACACCAAGCCCCGCGTCTCCGACGCCGAGATGCTGGCCCGCTTCCAGAATTCGAAGAAACGCCCGCCCTGTTCCGACACGCTCGGCATGCGCCTCGTTGACCTAAACCAGGCAGAGCAATGGGTGCGCATGGAGTTCGACGTGCCCGGCATGTTCGCCAACCCAACCGGCGCCGTGCAGGGCGGCTTCATCTCCGCCATGCTGGACGAAGCGATGAGCACCGCTGTCATCATCGCCTCCAACGTCACGATGACCGCGCCGACGCTGGAAATGAAAACCAGCTTCCTGAAACGCCTGATGCCCGGCAAGGCCAGCGTCACCGCCCGCATCCTGCGCATGGGCAAATCCGCCGCCTTCATGGAAGCCGACTGTTTCGACGCCGAAGGCACCCTCGTCGCCCGCGCCACCGCCACCGCCATCCCGATGCCTTTCAAGCGGCTTTGAGGTTTCGCGTGCGCCCGTTCTTCCTGCTGCCGTTCGCCGCCGTTCTGTTTGCCTGCGCCGCACCCAATGCGCAGCCTGCCGAAGTAGCGGCGGCCCCTCTGATCATGATCGATGCGCCCGCTATGGGCCCGAACGGCGGCCCGAATACCGATGAGGAATGGGCCCGCGTTGCCCGCTTGCAGCGCGCCGAAATCCTTGCCCGTGAGGAGGCCGGGCCCGAGGCCAAGGCCCGCTTCGCACTGATGCTGGATTGTGCCCGGTACGTTTCCAGCCACGCATCGAGGAAAATCTTCGATGACCGCGCGGCAGGACAGCCCGAAGATGAGACATGCGACCTGCGTGCCCGAACCGCCAGTGACACCTTCACAAGGCTCGCTGATGAAGCCCTTAGTCTGAACGAGATGGACCGGTTCCAGTTCTTCAATTCCGGCTACATCCAGAGCGCTCAGGAATTCAAGGAGCAGGGCGCCGCCGCCGCCCAGCGTGCCTACCTGATGCAGAAAGTCGAGGCCTGCTTTGCGGCCCCGGGGCTGCCAGCCAGCCTGTCTGCCACGCTGCTGACCGACTGCCCGATTGCTCCCGATGGCGCGCCGATTGCCAAATGACCTTGCGAGAAGGGGCGCATCCCCGGAATAAATCGGCTATACACGTGCCATAAGAACATTCTCGCGGGAGGAGACCCTCATGGCCGACGATCCCAAAACGCCGCCCGGCGTGCCGCAATCGATTCTCGAACTTTCCGCTTTCAACCCCGTCGCGCGCGAAAATCCCCACGGCCTGCTCGCCGCGCTGCAATCGGCCTGTCCGGTGATGCGCGATGAGGCGGCGAAAGTCTGGCTGCTCTCGCGCTACAGGGATGTGCGCGAAACCGTCAACGACCGCACCTATGTCCGCCACCCGCTGAACGCCGAGCCCGGTTCCATCTCGGCCCGTTTCGTCGAGGAGGGCAGGGAGCGGCGCGCCAGCATCCTCTTCCTTGACGATCCCGACCATGCCCGCATCCGCCAGCCGCTGGCCAAGGCCTTCTATGCCCGCATCAACCGAATGCGCCCCGAAATCGAGGCGATGGTCGATGAAGTGATCGATGCCGCGCCGGAGGCCGGCGTGTTCGACCTGATGGAAAAGGTCGCCGTGCCGGTGCCGGTCCTTGTCATCGCGCGCATCCTCGGCGTCGATGAGGAGCGCCTCGCCGATTTCCGTCAGTGGTCGGAAGATGTCATCCTTGGCCTCAATCCCGTCCGCACGCCTGCAGAAGACGCCCGCCTCGTCTCCGGCGCCGAAGCGCTCGACGCTTACTTCCAGCAGCTGATCGAAGCCCGCCGCCGCGCCCCGCAGGACGATCTCGTCACTGACATGGTGCAGCTGCAGGCGAGCGGGGAGGCGAAAATTTCAGATGATGAAGTGCGCACCAATCTCGAAGCCCTCCTCGTCGGCGGCAACCTGACGACCACCGATCTCATCGGCAACGGCATCTGGCTCCTGCTCATGCACCCGGAACAGGCCGCCGCCCTGCGCACAAATCCGGATCTTGCCGCCCAGGCGGTGGAAGAAGTGCTGCGCTACGAGGCCCCGGTCCAGGCCACATCCCGCATCGTGCCGGACGAGCGCACCGTTGCCGGCTGCCCGATGCACAAGAGCCAGCCGGTCTGGATGTCGCTCGCCGCGGCCAACCGCGACCCCGAAATCTTCGACGCCCCGCAAGTCTTCGACATCACGAAGAAACGCGCCAGCCACATCGCCTTCGGCGGCGGTCCCCACATCTGCATCGGCGCCCCGCTCGCCCGCATCGAAGCCCGCCACGCCTTTCTGAAGCTGCTGACCCGCTACCCGAACCTGCGCCTATCAGACCAGCCACTCGTCTGGCGCACCTTGCCCTTCTTCCGAGGCCTCGAACACCTCCTCGTCGAAGCCTGAGACAAACCTGTAAAAAGCAGGAATCGCCTTTAGTGGCTGGGCACTCCTGCGTCCGGCCACATGTGCTTCACTTAACTCATGGGCTCCGCGCGCAGCCATACCCCGTCGCGCTCTGCGCTGCGCCGCTCGACCAGCAGCCGCGCGACCTGATGGTCGTCCTCAAACACGTTGCCAGTCAGGGAATCGAGCAGTGCCTTGGCGAGATTGTCGAGGTCCATCCACGGCGCCTCGCCCAGATGCTCCATCACGATGTGTACGGAGTAATCGCCATAGCCAGGCCGCAGGCGCGGGAAATCCTTCCGGAAGAAATCCTTCAGCAGCGTCTTGTAATACTTGGTCTGCGTCGTCAGCCCGGTGCACGCAACTTCCAGCGCGCCGTCAACCGTAATCCGGGCACGGACTTTTCCGGCGGATATCCAGCCATTTACGCTTGCCTCGGTCACTCGCTCACCAGCCCGGAAGAAGGTGGCAGCTCTGTCTCCGGCTCGGGTGGTTCGATGGGTTCGTCCAGCAAGAACGTCATACGGTTCAGTACAGCGAGCCTGGCGCTTTCACCCGGCGGTTCGAAAGTCCAGCGGCTGACTGCATAGGCGGCATCGCGCTCGAAAAACCTGTGCGAACAAACCGGCAGGATGTTGGCGGTAGATCCGTCCGGCATCACATCGAACACAATGTCGCAATGCCCGCTGACATCATAACTCATGGCGCAATGGGGAAAACTGGGCGCCGGGCGGAAGATCGGAGCGAGAGGCGCAACTTCTGCGCCTTCCGGCAATGATGATTTGCGCTCGGCAATCCGCGCTGCAAGGTCAGCCTGAGAATAGGTCGGGCCAGCAGCATCGGCCGTTTTGCAGAAATCAGGGATCGACTTTGCGGGGATTGTTGCAAGCCCCGGAAGCGAATCCGCACGGTCTTCGGGTACCGGCACCGCGGAACAGGCAGCAAGCGCAACCTGCATCATCAGAAGGAACGGGAGCAGGCGCATGCGGGGGGCTCTATCAGGGATTTCCTGTCACGCTAGCCCAACCTCGCCACTTTGCCAGCCCCTCCGCCCTTGAAGGGGCAGGGCTGCCTCGCTAGACCGCGCGGGCAAAGCTGATCCCGAGGAGCCCCGCCATGGCCAAGACCCCCACCCGCACCGAGACAGACACTTTTGGCCCCATCGAGGTCGAGGCGGACAAGTACTGGGGCGCGCAGGCGCAGCGTTCGCTGGGCAATTTCAAGATCGGCTGGGAAAAGCAGCCCCAGCCCATCATCCGCGCCCTCGGCATCGTCAAGAAGGCCGCCGCCGAAGTGAACATGGCGCTGGAAAAGATGGACCGCCTGGTCGGCCGGGCCATCGTGCAGGCCGCCGATGAAGTGATCGAGCATAAGCTGGATGCGCATTTCCCGCTGGTCGTCTGGCAGACGGGCTCGGGCACGCAGTCGAACATGAACGCCAATGAGGTGATCTCGAACCGCGCCATCGAGATCCTCGGCGGCAAGGTCGGCTCCAAGGCGCCGGTCCATCCGAACGATCATGTCAACATGAGCCAGTCGTCCAACGACACGTTCCCGACGGCCATGCACATCGCCTGCGCCGAGCAGGTCGTGCACAAGCTCATCCCCGCGCTGCAACAGCTGCAGAATGCCCTCAACGACAAGGCGCAGGCTTGGAAGGACATCATCAAGATCGGCCGCACTCATACCCAGGACGCGACCCCGGTGACGCTCGGCCAGGAATTCTCCGGCTATGCCAAACAGCTCGAGAACGGCATCAAGCGGATCGAGATGACTCTGCCGATGCTGATGGAACTGGCGCAGGGCGGCACCGCTGTCGGCACCGGCCTCGCCTCGCCGGAAGGCTTCGCCGAAATGGTGGCCGACAAGATCAGCCAGATCACCGGCCTGAAGTTCACCTCCGCCCCGAACAAGTTCGAAGCCCTCGCCGCGCATGACGCGATGGTGATGACCCACGGCGCGATCACGACTGTGGCGATGAGCTGTTTCAAGATTGCCAACGACATCCGTTTCCTCGGCTCAGGTCCACGTTCCGGACTTGGCGAACTCGCCCTGCCGGAAAACGAGCCCGGCTCGTCGATCATGCCCGGCAAGGTGAACCCGACCCAGGCCGAGGCGCTGACCATGGTCTGCGCGCATGTCATGGGCAATGACGCCGCGGTCGGCTTTGCCGGGTCGCAGGGTCATTTCGAACTGAACGTCTACAACCCGATGATGTCCTATAACGTGCTGCAATCCATGCAACTTCTGGGCGACAGCGCCAGCGCCTTCACCGACAACATGGTGGTGGGCACGCAGGCCAATGTGGCGCGCATCGACAAGCTGATGAAGGAATCGCTGATGCTGGTGACTGCGCTGGCGCCGACCATCGGCTATGATGCCGCGACCAAGGTGGCAAAGACCGCGCACAAGAACGGCACCACCCTGCGCGAGGAAGCCATCGCGCTGGGCTATGTCGACGGCGAAACCTTTGACCGCGTCGTGCGGCCCGAGGACATGATCAGCCCGAAAGGCTGACAAAAGATGGGGGCGCGGCACCGCTTCGCGCCCCCTTTTTCGTGCGACGGAGAGTTCCAACCTCGGCGTGTAACCCCCGACACGCAAGGAGCTTTTTCATGTCGCGCCTCTCGCCCTATTTGCTTTGGACCCTGCTTTCGCTGCCCGCTGCCGGGTTCCTGTGGCAATTCGCCACCTCCACCGACATGCGCATCGCGCACGAATTGCTGCACCCCACCGGCGAGTTCTCGGCTCGGTTTCTCATCGTCGCCATGCTCGCCTCACCGCTGATGCTGCTGTTTCGCAAGGCCCGGTTCCCGCGCTGGCTGCGGCAGAACCGGCGGTATTTCGGCGTCGCCAGCTTTGGCTATGCCGCGCTGCACACGATGTTCTACCTGATCGACCGCGGCACATTGGACCGCGTTCTGGACCAGATCGCCCGGTTCGACATCTGGACCGGCTGGCTGGCG
>DNFL01000195.1:16243-17148 GCA_003486945.1 Hyphomonas sp.
GGAAGACGCTGCAACGCTGGACTTATCCGGCCGCCGTGCTGACTTTGCTGCACTGGGCGGCACTGCATGACTGGGGCCATCCTGCGGCGGCACTTGTGCATTTCGGCCCGCTCGCCGCACTCGAGGCCTATCGGCTTTGGTACTGGTATGGTCCGCGCAAAGCTGCCAGACTGCGGGCATGAGCACCGATCCCTTCGCGAACCGCCTGCTGCGCGCCCTCCCCGGAGCGTTGGGCACCGGCATGTTGGGCGCCATCCTGATCCCTCTGGCTGCCGCCTTTGGCACGCTGGGTCTGGGCCATCTTGCCGGGGCTTGCGGCCCGGGCAGTTCGGGCGGCTGCGAGATGGGAGCGGCGGCGCTGGGACTCTATGCGATCCCACCCGGATTCGTGCTGGGGGTGGGGTTCGGTCTGGTCCGGGCGCTGAAACGATGAGTGAAATCATCAACCTGCGCACCCGCAGGAAACAGGCCGCGCGTGACAGCGCGCGCGATCAGGCCTCGGCAAACGCCGCGCGCCACGGTGAAAGCAAAACAACCCGAAACCTGCAAGCGGCGCGGGCCGAAAAGGCCGCCCGCGATCACGAGGCGCATCGGCGCGACGGCAAGGACGGACCCCAACCCGGGGATTGACCCAGATCATGGAGCGCGCGGGTTTGCCCGGCGAAACGGGGCAGGTGCCAACCGCGAGTGCCCGATGACCTTTGCCGCCTTTGCCGCCGCCTGCCTTGCCCTGCTCCTGGCGCCCGGCCCTACCAACACCCTGATTGCAATCGCCTCGGCGCGAGGCGGCTGGGTGAAGGGGATGCGCCTGATGCCCGCCGAACTGGCAGGCTATCTGGCGGCGATCCTGCCGCTGTCGCTGCTCGGCGCCGAGGCCGTGACGCGTCTTCCCGCGCTTGGCCATG
>DNFL01000287.1:0-526 GCA_003486945.1 Hyphomonas sp.
GCTGGGGCATGATCTGAAAACACCTCTGAACGCCATCCTCGGCTATGCCGAAGTGATGCAGGCCGAACTGATGGGCCCGATGCCGAAACCGTATGCGGACTATCCGGCGATCATCCATGAAAGCGGCACGGACCTCTTGTTGCTGGTCGATGATATTCTCGACCTCGCCCGCGCCGAAGCCGGCCAGCCGCGCCTTGATCCGGAACCGGTCGATCTCACTGCTTCCGCCGAGTCCGTCATCCGCCAGCTGGATGGCCAGGCGACGCGTATCGGCATTACGCTGAAACTGAAGACCGAAGGCGAAGTCTGGGCCGAGGCGGACGCCCGCGCCGTGCGTCAGATCTGGCAGAACCTCGTTTCGAACGCGATCAAGTATTCCGGCAGCGGAAAAACCATCACGCTGGAAACCCGCATCGAAGGCGGCGCGGCGCTGCTTGCCGTCACCGACCGCGGCGCCGGTATCGCGGCGACAGACCTCGCCAAACTCACCGAGCCTTTCGCGCAGGGCACCGGCGCCAAGCCCGGC
>DNFL01000287.1:736-5837 GCA_003486945.1 Hyphomonas sp.
GGCACCGGCGCCAAGCCCGGCACCGGCCTTGGCCTCTCGGTCGTGCGCCGTTTCGCCGAACTCCACGGCGGCGCGCTCAAGATCGAGTCAAAGCAAGGCAAGGGCACGCGCGTCGAAGTCACGCTGCCGCGCGCCTCGGATGCCGACTTCGCGCCGCTGGAAGATGCAGCAGAGTAAGCACGCCCGGCACTTTCTGATTTGAGCAGCGGCAATTCTGTGCCAGCTATCCGCCTGAACGAACGAGGGGTCGAAGATGAAGTTTCCATTGCTGGCCGCACTGGCGGCCGTGGCGCTTGCCGCCTGCGATACAGTGACCGGCGGCCCGAAGGCTGACATGATTGCGGTCTGCCGCAATGCGGGCGAGAGCCACCAGAAGTGCACTTGCATTGCCAACACGATGCAGGAACGCCTCGCCCCGGAAACCTTCGACAAGATGGCCGTCGCCGTGATCGGCGGCGACGAAGCGGTGGCCACGGCAATGGCCGAACTGGAGCCCGAAGAGGCCGAGAACGCCATCATCGCCATCGCGGACGCCAGCCTCTCCTGCCTCTGACCGGCGCTTGACGCGCGGGCCGGGGAGGAGGATTCTGGCACCATGGAACGCCTGCCAACCCGCCTATGGACAGATGCCCTGATCCGGCGCGCGCAGATTTCTGGCGCTGCAGCCTATGTGCTGCAGCACGGCGATGATGAGCGCGGCGACGTGCTGCTCAAGATCGCCCGTCTCGACGGCACGGCTGCCATCTATGCGCCGTCGATGGACATGGACGGCGAGCGCATCTTCCTCAACCTTGCCATGCAGGGCGTCGGGCCGGATGAGGCCAGCGTGGACGAGTACGTGCAGCGCGCAAGGGCCCGCGACCGCGACCTCTGGATCGTCGAAATCGAAGACCGCGAAGGGCGCCACTTCCTGACAGAAAAGGTTGAAAGCTGAGGCCGTTTGAGGTCTCATCATCAAATGGCCGGGAGGGACCGGCAAGGGGACGCAGCATGAAAACGGACGTGATGACACTCAGCCTGCTGATGGTCGCAGGATCGCCAGCGGCCGCGATGGCGCAGGGCTGCACCGAAGCGGAAACCGCGCTGAGAGCAGAGGCACGCATCCTTGGGCCGATGCTCACGGAGATGACCACGATCACCAACGACTACAATGCCAAACAGAAGCAGATCACCGATCTGTACGATTACCTCTACTATTACTACCTCGACATCACCGCGAGCGAACAGGAAATGGTCAACGGGCTTGAAGCCGGCAAAGCTGAGCTCAAGGTCCGGTACGACGAGCTTATGTCAAAGGCGCTGCCGTACGATGCGAAGGTGACCGACCTGACTAAGGCGTATGAGGCTGCCTGCGCGCCGACAGCGAATGCCGCCGCCCTGCTCAACGAATACGATATCCGCATCCTGACAGACGCCGAGAAGGCTCAGCAGTAACCTGCCCCGGCAACAAAGTCTTAACCGTCTCTGATCACCTTGCGATTCGCTGGGATGAATGGGGCTGGCAGCCATGCTGTTTCTTCTGAATGACAGGGTGACCTGGATCGAGGCGCCGGAGATGCACCTCCTGAAGCGAGGGGCTGTGCTGGGCTTTGAGGACCTGCACGCGATGCGGGCGCGCGAGGCGATCGAGCTGGCGCGCGGCAAGCTGCAGGCGTGCCACGATGCCGGCATCTGCCCGGAAGACAGCCTGATCACCGACCTCGCCGCCCTGATCATCGCCAAGACCGGCGCGAATGCGGCCCTGTTCCCGGTGCACGAGGGCCAGGTGTCGGAGCCGCGCCTGACGATCCTGCCGGAATCCATCCTCGAAGCCGTGCGCACCCGCCTCGCCGAAGGCGGCGACGTCGGCATCCAGCAAATCTGGCCCCGCGCGGCCTAAGTCGGGCTGACGCTACGGGACCAGTCCGCGAAGGAATATGGCGCGTTCGGCGGTCAGGCTTTGGAAACATGCACCGGCCGTGATGTTCCGCATCGAGCCTTCTCCCATCTGATCGTACTCAAACGCGCATTGCGCCGTCACGTAAGCGCTCCAAGCGTCCTGGGACTTCTTCAGGCTATCGGAGAGTGGCGCGTCCATCATCGTGCGGCGGTCATCGGCGTCATAGGCCTGCAATACTTCCGGCAATGTCTGTTCGATCATCGACTGCCAGAAATCGGTTTCCTGACGAAAACAGGCGCTCATTGAGTAGGTAGACCCTGCAGACCCCTCGCAGGCGTCAAATATCACCCCGACGCAGGCCGTCCCGTCTCCCCCGGATGCCGCCTCGGAGACACATGCCTCCACGCGTGCGGCAACCTCCGCATCAATGGGCTTGTAGTCAAAGGCATGGGCGACGGGTGCGATCAGCGATAGCATGGCCGCCCCAGATGCGATCATTTGCCTTGATCTTTTCATGCCTTGCGCCCCCGGTTTTGATCCTGGAGTTGCAGACACAATTGAGGATTCTTTATGGCTCTCTGCGGCCACCTCAGCCAACCCCTTCATTCCATTCGTCAAATCGGTTAGGGGCTCCAGCGAAGAGAGAACTTGAACATGTCGCATGTGACTGAAGCCGCCCGGCGGCGCACCTTTGCCATTATCTCGCACCCGGACGCCGGTAAGACGACGCTGACGGAAAACCTGCTGCTGGCCGGCGGCGCCATCCGTGCGGCCGGTGAGGTTGCGGCGCGCGGCGAGGCGCGGCGTACGCGGTCTGACTGGATGAAGATCGAGCGCGACCGGGGCATCTCGGTCTCGGCTTCGGTGATGACGTTCGAGTTCGACGGCTACATGTTCAACCTGCTCGACACGCCGGGCCATGAGGACTTCTCCGAAGACACCTACCGTACACTGACGGCGGCTGACTGCGCGGTCATGGTGCTCGACGCGGCGAAAGGTATCGAGCCGCAGACGCTGAAACTGTTTGAAGTGTGCCGGATGCGCGGCATTCCGATTGTCACCTTCATCAACAAGATGGACCGCGAGGCGCTGGAGCCGATCGCGTTGCTTGACGAGGTGCAGGACAAGCTGCAGCTCGACACCGCACCCCTCTACTGGCCTGCGGCCAGCGGCCAGCGTTTTGCCGGGATGCTGGACCTTGCCCGCAACCAGTTCCTGCAATTTGAACGCCGCCCCGGTGAGCCCGCACGCATTGGTCCGGCCACGGAGATTTCCGGGGATGCCGGCAGCCTGAAGGCAAACCTTGACCCCTACGTCTTCGCCGAGATGAGCGAAGGCGTGGAAATGGCGCGCAGCCTGCTGCCGCAGTTTGACGTGCAGGCCTTCCGGGAAGGCAATATGACGCCGGTCGTGTTCGGCTCGGCGCTGCGTTATTTCGGCGTGGCGGAACTGCTCCGTACGCTGCATTCCTACGCGCCGCAGCCGCGCGACCAGAAGGCGCAGAAAAAGGGCGAGGTCATCTCGGTGCACGCCGAAGACCCGTTCGTCAGCGGCTTCGTGTTCAAGATCCAGGCGAACATGGACCCCAACCACCGCGACCGCGTAGCCTTTCTGCGCCTCTGCTCGGGCGAATTCCGGCGCGGCATGCGCCTGAAGACGACAGGCGGCAAGCAGCTCAACATCCATAACCCGCTGATGTTCATGGCGCAGGACCGCGAGATTGCCGAAACCGCCTATGCCGGCGACGTGATTGGCGTTCCGAACCACGGCCAGCTGCGCGTCGGGGACTCATTGTCCGAGAACGGTGATATCCAGTTCGGCGGCATCCCGAACTTCGCGCCGGAACTCCTGCGCCGCGCGCGCGTAAAAGATCCGATGAAGGCAAAACACCTTCGCAAGGCGCTCGAAAGCCTCGCCGAGGAAGGCGTCACGCAGCTGTTCATTCCGTCGATCGGTTCCGACATGATCGTCGGCGCGGTCGGCCAGCTGCAGTTTGAGGTGATGATCGAGCGGATGACGGCGGAGTACAATCTCGAAGTGATGTTCGAGCCCGCGCCTTACAATGTCGCGCGTTGGATGGCCTCGGACGATCCGAAAAAGCTCGAAGAATTCCTCGAGAAGAACAAGTCAGCCTCCGGCACGGACCTTGACGGCTCGCCGGTCTATCTCGCGAAGAATGCGTGGGATGTCGGCTATGCCCAGGAGAAAAACCCGGGCATCCGCTTCACGGCAACGAAGGAACGCGCGCTTTAGTCAGCGCCGGCCGTTTCGTAGGAATAGATGATCACCGGATCGCTGCCGCGCACCTCGGCGAGGGCGATGGAACCGTCCGTGGACGTATCAGCTTCGCCGATCAGCTGGTCGGACGGCGCCGGTGCCGGCGGGGCGTAGGTGCCCCAGATCACCGCATCGACACGGGGCGAGACGCCGGAGATGGCGAGCAGGTTTTCTTCGGCTTTACCGCCGCCCTGTTTCAGTTCGCAGCGCGCCGCGGCCGAGCCGTAGCCGGCAACGTAAGACCATGCCTGGCACACGCCGTCATCGCCGCAGGCGGCCTGGCAGGCGAGTGCGGAGTCGGCATCGATCACCGAATATGTGGCGCCGTGGCGGTAGCGGCCAACCTCGTGGCCCGGAGGGGCTTTCGAAGGGCCGTAGGAGGCGTCCGTCGCTTCGAGCGGCGAGACGGAGGGCGATTTCACAGCCCTTTTGGAAACGCCGTCAGCATGGGCCGCGAGGCCAAGAATGGCGGTGGCGGCGATCAGGGCAGCAAGGCGCATGGGACACTCCTCGGAAACTATCCGGCGGCACCTTAGCCGAGGCGCGTTAACGAAGCGTTTGCTTTGAGGGGGCGGGGTCAGCTGGTCAGGCTGGCCCGTTTTTCCTCGATTTCCAGCCATTCCATCTCGATACTCTCGAGCTGGAGGCGCGCCGCGCCGATACGTTCGGACTTTTTCGCGAACGCCGCCGCATCGCGGGCATAGAGGCTGGAATCGGCAAGATCGGCCTCGAGCTGGGCAATCTCCGCCTGCAGTTTGGGGATCAGGCCGTCGATTTCCTTCTGCCGGTGCTCGTCCTTGAAGGAGAGCTTCGAGGCAGGTTTCGGCTTCGGCGCTGCGGGCGCTGCCTCGCGCGGTTTCTCCGCCTTCGGAGCATCCTTGCGGCGCACGCCTTTCAGCTGTTCCTGCGCATCGCTCCATCCGCCGGCGGTCTGGATCCATTCGC
>DNFL01000112.1:0-1796 GCA_003486945.1 Hyphomonas sp.
AGTGCGCAAGCTTGCTTGCGCTTTATTTCCGGAAGCTTGCTTCCGGTTCTCGTTGAATCACATGGAATCATACAACACGCCGATCTCTTGCAATTCCAATCGCTCTAATTCGATGGTGCCCGCGCTTTACTTCGCTTTCAGATGAAAGTTAAAACAGCAACGCCCCCAAGCTAGATTGGAGGCGTTGCGAAAGTTTACGTGTCAGCGGCGCTCACGCCGGGCCCGGCACCATATCGCCAGGGCCGAGGCCACCGCCGATCTCGGGTTCGGGCGTAGGCTTCTTCTCGCTCGCCTTGCCGGAAGGTTTATATGGCGGAGGCGGCGGAGATTCCTTCTTCACGGGCAGCAGATGTTCCGCGCCGTTCTTCAAAAAGATCTGTTCGATCTCTTCCGCATCAAGCGTCTCGCGTTCATACAACTCTTCGCTCAGCGCGATAAGAATATTCTTGTGCTCGATAAGAATTTTCTTCGCGTCGCTGTAGGCATCTTCAAGCGTCTTGTGAATGGCCTTGTCAATCGCCGAAGCAGTCTCTTCGCTGTAGTCCCGTTCGCGCATGAAATCGCGGCCCAGAAACACTTCATTGTTCGAACCAAACGATATCGGGCCCATCTCGCTCATGCCCCACTGGCATACCATGCGATGCGCAAGCTCCGTCGCGCTCTTCAGGTCGCCCGCCGCGCCGCTGCTGAACTGATTGAACATGACCTCTTCCGCCGCGCGTCCACCCATCATCATCCGGATCGCCGCGAGGCAGTATTCCTTGTGATACGAATACCGATCTTCAATCGGAATCATGCTCGTAACACCCAGCGCCGGTCCGCGCGGAATAATCGTCACCTTATGCACGGGATCCGCATGTTGCAGCAACCGGCCCACGATAACGTGGCCCGCTTCGTGATACGCCGTGTTCTTCTTCTCCTTCGCGCTCAGCACCAGGCTGCGACGTTCCGGGCCCATCAGCACGCGATCTTTCGCGTCTTCAAAGTCCTGCGCGGTAACCTTGTCCTGATTGCGGCGCGCGGCCAGCAGCGCCGCCTCGTTCACCAGGTTGAAAAGATCTGCGCCCGAAAAGCCGGGCGTGCCGCGCGCGATGATGCGCGCTTCGACGTCGGGGGCCAGCGGCACCTTGCGCATATGGACCTTAAGGATCTTCTCGCGACCCGCCACGTCGGGATTCGGCACCACGACTTGGCGGTCGAAACGGCCGGGACGCAGCAAGGCCGGGTCCAGCACGTCGGGACGGTTGGTGGCGGCGATCAGGATGACGCCCTCGTTGGCTTCGAAGCCGTCCATCTCCACCAGCAACTGGTTGAGGGTCTGTTCGCGTTCATCGTTGCCGCCGCCGAGGCCGGCGCCGCGATGACGGCCCACCGCGTCGATTTCATCGATGAAGATGATGCAAGGCGCGTTCTTCTTGCCCTGCTCGAACATGTCGCGCACGCGAGACGCGCCGACGCCGACGAACATTTCGACAAAGTCGGAACCGGAAATGGTGAAGAACGGCACGTTGGCTTCGCCGGCGACCGCACGGGCGGTCAAGGTCTTGCCGGTGCCGGGAGGACCGACCAGCAGCACGCCTTTCGGGATTTTGCCGCCCAGGCGCTGGAACTTCTGCGGGTCCTTGAGGAACTCGACGACTTCCTCCAACTCCTGCTTGGCTTCGTCAATGCCGGCGACGTCGTCGAAGGTGACGCGGCCGACCTTTTCCGTCAGCAGGCGGGCGCGGGATTTGCCGAAGCCCATCGCCTTGCCGCCGCCCGACTGCATCTGCCGCATGAAGAAGATCCAGACGCCG
>DNFL01000112.1:2047-2687 GCA_003486945.1 Hyphomonas sp.
CGACTGCATCTGCCGCATGAAGAAAATCCACACGCCGATCAGCAGGAGCATCGGGAACCACGACAGCAGCACCGAGAACAAGGACGGCGCGCCGGAATCGTCCGGCACCGCGGCGATGCGCACGTTCTTTTCCGTCAGGCGGCGGACCAAGTCGGCCTCTGGCGGAATGAAGGTGTTGAAGGTGCGGCCGTCGGTATAGTGACCCGAAACTTGGTCGCCCTTAATGGTGACGTCGGAAATCAGCCCGCGGTCGACGTCGGCGAGCAGCTCGCTGAACGGCAGGTTGGCTTGCGGCGCGCGGGTTGACGAGCTTTGGAAAAGATTGAATAGAGCCACCAGCAGCAGCCCGATAATAATCCAAAGCGCAAGATTCTTGCCGAAGTTATTCACGTGTCCACGCCTTTCAACAATCCGTTCCCGCCGACGACGGGGAAAGAACCCTACCATCGGCGCCGCTCCCGCGCCATGCGGGGCGACCGGTTTCTTATTAAATAATGTCGCCGTCGCGCGAAACAACCGGGAACATGGCGCCGGCCAGCGCTTGACGGGGCGCAAAGTGAAAACGCAGCCATGCGCCGTCCGCGGCGGAGCCGCCGTCCAGCGCCGGAAGCGTCGCCCAAGCCGCCGCCGGAATGTTCGA
>DNFL01000327.1:0-169 GCA_003486945.1 Hyphomonas sp.
GTGGAAAGAGTCGAGCGTGAACTTGCCGGCGCCGCTGGCATCGTCGAGATCGAAGCTGACGCCGTTGACGGCCCAGCGGTCGAAGGAGAGGGCCTTGCCTTCTGGGAAGTCGGCTGCGCCGCCCTGCCCGAACAGGCTGGCGACCCAGGCCGCGGTTTCCGGTGAGGGG
>DNFL01000327.1:392-10308 GCA_003486945.1 Hyphomonas sp.
TCTTCCGATCTGATCTTGCCGGTGTTATTCTCTTCCGAGCCTTCACCGGGGGTGATGGTGATGTCGGTGAGGGTCATGCGGCCGAAATTGGCCTGGCCGTCGAACATGCCGAGACCGTCAAATTCGAGCTTCGCAGCCTTGATGACGGGCGGGATGGAAGGGCCGCTGGAGCCGCCATAGACGGCATCCATTTCGGCGCGCAGGTCTTCGATGGTCATGTCCGAGCCATCATCGGCAATGCCGTCGCCGTCCGCGTCCATGAAGGCGAAGATGCCGCGCAGTTCTTCCTCGCTGAGACCGCCCGAGGAATCGTCCGGCATGGCGTCTTCCGGCATCGTCAGGGTGACGTTGGTAAACACCGCGGTGTCGCCTTTGACGTCCTTTCCGGCGAAGGCCAGGCGGCCGGCACCGGACTCGGTCAGGGAGAAGGCCGACAGCGCTTCGGAGGCCGTTGCTGCGTCTCCTTTGCGGACTTTGACATCCGGCAGATCGCTCTCAGCAAATACAACTGACGCGCGAGATCCGCCGCCGGCCGGGTTGTCTTTCTGCCCACATGCCGTAAGCAAAGTAAGCGCGATCATGCCCGTGAGCAGATATTTCATATTTGTTTCCTTAACTGGTGCGGCCGCGTGCGACCTACAGGTGTTGTATAGATGCGTTTGAATGATGGCCATACCATGACTCTGCGTGCCCCTGGCGGCCAGCGCGTCAAGGTGCGGCTGGAGGTTAACGCGAAAGCCCGGCGCCTGATCATCCGGCTGGACGAGCGCCGGCGCGAGGCGGTGGCCGTGGCGCCCACGCCGCGCCAGATAGAGGCGGCAGCCGCCTTTGCCGCGGAGCGTGTGGACTGGATTTCGTCGCGCCTGCAGCACCTGCCGGAAATCACGCTTTTCGAGCATGGCGAGACCATAAAATACCGGGGCCGGGATTGTGAAATCACCCTCGAAGGGGAAGGCCGCGTGGCGCGCCTTTACCCCGGAAACCCCCATATTCTCTCGGTTCCCGGGGATCCGGACACCACGCACGCCCGGGTTGTGCGCTTCCTGAAGAAGCAGGCCAAGGCCGAGTTCCAGAAAGCGGTGGAACGCCACTGCGCGACGCTGAAAGTCGCCTGTGAGGGGATGAGCGTGAAGGATACTCGCTCGCGTTGGGGATCGTGCACCGCGGACGGGCAGCTGGCCTTCTCATGGCGCCTGATCATGGCCCCGCCGGAGGTTCTGGACTATGTGGCAGCGCATGAATGCGCCCACCTCAGGGAAATGAACCATTCGGCAAAATTCTGGGCCCATGTGGCCCGTTGCTGCCCGGATTGGAAGCGTCAGCGGTCCTGGCTGCGCATCCACGGAGCAGAGCTCCAGGCCGCTGGCGGATAATCCGTGTCAAGACGATTTTGGGGCAGCTGCCGCAAAAATATTTTTCTCGCCTTCTACGAGAGTTCGTTAATCATACTTTGACTACAGGGTTCAGAGTTTGAAGTCCGGACCCGGCTTAGAATCGTCCTCGGGAGGGGGGCTGGGTTCGCCTGCGAAATCGAAGCCGATGGTCCGCATGCCATAGCTTCCTTCCTCATAGCTTTCGATATTTTCGCGGAACCAGTCGAGGATGTACTTGTAGATGTGCGCGTAGAAGGGCTCTGAATCGCCCTCCTGCATGGGCAGGTGGAAGACGTATTCGGCGCCGTCCTCGATACCGACCACAAATTCGTCGCCGGCCTTGCGGCATTCGAAACGCAGGCGCAGCCAGTCGGAATTCTTCGACACCCGGAAAGCGAGACCGAACGCGACCGGCCCGAGCAAGCGGAAACCGCGCGGCGGAATGGAGAAGGCGAGGTCGCCATAGGCGCGCGGCTCGAACGGGCCGGTGGGCGGGACTAGCTGCACGCAGATGCCGTCCGGCGCGCCGATATAATCGCACAGGCCGCCGCGCACTTCCTGCGCCAGGCGCCGGATGCGGGTGTAGTTCTCATCGACGAGCGCCTGATAGGCCTCGACCGTCGCGATCAGTTCTTCAAAGCGGGACATGGAACCGGGCCTTGCAAGCGTTCATGGCTCGCAAGGCTAGACCGGATCAGCGATGGCTTCAAACCTCGGGAGCGGTCTTCTCGGCGCGCCAGGCGTAGACCTGCAGGCTGCACCAGGCGAGCACGATGCCGAGATTGGCCGCCGGCAGGGTGCCGACCGCTTCGCCGCGGATCGGATGGACGAAGAGTTCGAGGAAGCTGGCAAAGGCGAGCACGGAGATGGCCGCCACGCCGCGGCGGTGAAGGCCGAGGCCGAGCGACAGCCAGACAGTGAGCGCGGCAAAGGCGATGAGGCGCAGGCCGCGGTCTTCCAGCGTCGCGAAGGCGCCCGTGTCGAGCGACAGGGCCGAGATCGCGATCAGCACGACCATGCCGCCGGCGCAGACCGATGACAGGGCGCGCAGGTTCGGGCCGAACCAGCCGGCCGGGTTAACAGTGTCTTTATGCGTTTCGCCGGGCATGGGCGTTACTCCCCGCATTGCAGCAGGGCTTTTACCACAAGGGGCTTTTCGGCGGGCTTAAGCCACTCGGTGCAATTTCACCGGTTGGGAAGGGCCGGCTTCCGGCTGCAGGCCGGGCGGCAGGCCGGTGCGGGCCAGTTCCAGCGCAAGGGCCGGGGCCACCCCTTCCCCGAAGCTGCGCAGGACAGCGCGGACCGTGTCGAGGAAACCGGCTTCCTCTTCCACGATCTGGGCATAACGGGCAGCGATGGGTCCGACGAGACCATAGGCGAGGAAGACACCGAGGAAGGTGCCGAGGAGCGCCGCGCCGATCATCGCGCCGAGGATGGCAGGATCCTGATCGATGGCGCCCATGGTGCGGATGATGCCGAGCACGGCCGCTACGATGCCGAGCGCGGGCAATGCATCGGCGAGGGTGTTCAGCGCGCCGACGGCTTTCAGGCGGCGGTCGAGCTGGGCGTTGATCGCCTGTTCCATGCGCTGGTCAGCGCGGGCGGGGTCGGCGAGGTCCAGCGCCATCAGGCGGAAGGCATCGCAGATCAGCGTGCGGGCGGCAGTGTCTTCAAGGATGCGCGGGGCGGCGCGGAAGGCTTCGGACTCTTCGGGCGTTTCGATATCCGCCTCGATGGCGACGAAACCGCCGCGCTTGGCCTTGCGCATCAGGGTTCCGAGGAGGGTGAAGAGATCGCCATAATCGGCGCGCTGCCACTTTGCGCCGCGAAAGGCGCGGGCGAACCCGGCGAAGGCTTCGCGCGCAACATCCGGCGAGTTGCCGATCAGGACCGTGCCGAAAGCGGCGCCGCCGATCAGGGCGAGTTCGAACGGCAGGGCTTCCATCGCCGCCGGCCCCGCCGTTAGCACAAGGCCGCCGCCGACGAGCAGGAGAACGATGATGAGGCCGGCAATCTGCAACATGAGACGGAATCCGAGGCGAAACGCTCAGGCATCCTGACCCGCTCCTCTTAAATTCAGGTTCATGCCTGCCGCCGCAGCGATCTCCCTGCTTATCAATCCGGCGAAAGCAGAAGGCAGGGAGACAAAACTGGGGGCACGTTGCGCAAAGTGACGGCTGGACTTTTCCCACGGCTGGCAGGATGAGACCCTCATGGCTGGTGAGACTGAACGCCTTCCCGATCAACCGAGGCCGGACAGGCGGAACGCCTTCATCCTCCTGTTCTTTGCGCTGATGTCTGTCGGCGCGGGGAACACGATGTTGCTGGCCGCCGTGCTGCCGCAGCTGACTCGCGAGATGACGATGCCCGACTGGATGGCGGGCGCCGTATTCTCACTGTCGGCGCTGCTCTGGTCGCTGTGTTCTCCCTTCTGGGGCAAGCGGTCGAATGTCTGGGGCCGGCGGCGCGTCGCCGCCGTGGGCATGTTCGGATACGCCGCGTCGATGTTCCTGATCTGGGTGACAGGCTCGCTCGCGCTGGCCGGCATCCTGACCAATCTCGTGGCCGTATTCATCTGCCTGGCGCTGGCGCGCAGCCTGTTCGGGGCGATCGGCTCGGCCACCAACCCGGCGGCGCAGGCCTATGTCGCCGACCGCACAAGCAAGGCGGAGCGGCAGAGCGAGATTGCGTTCCTCTCCTCCGGCTTCAGCGTCGGTACGGTGATCGGCCCCGCCTTTGCGGCCGCGCTAGCGGCCGTGGCGGGCATTCTCTCCCCTGCCCTGTTCACGGCGGTGCTGGCTGCGATCATGGCCTACCTGATCTGGTTCCACCTGCCGGAGACGCGCGCGCCGGTGGCCGATGCGGTGCGCATCCAGGCAGAGGCCGACGCGAAGGACCTGTGGCGCACCGAGAAGGTGCTGCCTTTCCTGATCTACGCCGTCTGCCTGTCGTTGGTGACCGGCGTGCTGACGCAGGTGTTCGTATTCTCGGTGATGGACACGCTGAACGTGTCGGGCCGAGAGGCGGCGGCCTATACCGGGCCAGCCTTCACGATGGGCGCCATCGCTGTGCTGCTGGCTCAGCTGGTGCTGATCCCGCGCCTGCACCTGAAGAACAAGACGCTGATGTGGGTCGGCTGCATCCCGCTGCTGATGGGCGCGGTGATGATGATCTTCGCGACGAATTACGCGATGCTGATCCTGTCGCAATTCCTGATCGGGCTGGGACAGGGCCTCGCGCGACCGGGCTTTTCGAGCGGCGCCTCGCTGGCCGTGCCGCCGCAGCTGCAGGGCAATGTGGCGGGGCTCGTGATCTCCGCCAACGGTATGGGATATATCGTGACGCCGCTGTTCGGATTGTTCGTGTACGAATATATCAACCGCGACCTGCCCTTTATCCTCTGCGCGCTGATGCTGGCGGGCATGTTCCTGTATTCCCGCTTCGGCATGAAGGACGGTCTGGGGGAAATCCGCGAGGGGGAGGAGTGAGGGCGGGCCCCGCGGGCCTCAGCCCCAGTCTCCGAGACGGACGTTGCGGCGACGTTGGCGGCGCATGCGGTTCTGCAGTATATCCCGCGCAACGCTCAGGGGTTCGGCACCGGGCATGCCCCGCTGCAACTCATCCCGGTTTGCACAGAATTCTGCGTATCCTCCGAGTTCCGGTGCGAGTTCGATTACCGAGAGGTCGATCATGATCGCATCGTCCAGCAGTCCAATGCCCGGGATTGAATCCGGCACGAGGTCCTTGGGATCTGCGAAGTAGGACAGGGCATTCAGGACATGCTGGCGATCTTCGCCTTCAAGGCGCCAATCCGGGTCTTTCAGCATGGCGAGCATTTCGCGAAGCCTCGTCAGACGCGGCGAAATGAAATCCGGGAGCCTCCCGCTTTCGATCCGCCTGATGAGGGCTTCTGCACCGTTGATGATTTTATCCTCGCCTGAGGATCCGAACTTCTTTTGCGCAGACTTCAGTCGCTCGCGGAAGAAGTCGATGTCGGCCCCGGTCAGCTCAAGATCAATGCGGATCGTTGTATTCGGCACGGTGACTTTCTCCCAAGGGTTAAGCGTTCACGCTGAGGGATTCTGATGCCACTCGTCAATCTCCGAGGAAGCCGGAAAATCACTTCCGGCGCAGATAGACGAGTAAGGCGCCATCTGACGCCTAGCCTAGTTCGTACCCGTGCCGGAAACCTGCGCTGTGGTGAGCAGTGCCAGCACCTGCTTCGTCGGGTAGCCGTCGGCAACGAGGCCTTGCGTTTTCTGGAAGCCGGCGAGCGCGAGTTTTGTCCGGCGCCCGGCGATGCCGTCTGAGACGCCAGCATCGAAGCCGCGTTCGTTGAGGGCGGTCTGCAAATCCCTGATCTCGGCCACCGTCAGCGGCGCGAGATGTGTTGGCCAGGCCGTCAGCGGGCCGCGCTTGCCCATGATCGCATCGCCGGAAAGGCCAACGGCGAAGGCGTAGGAATCGGCACGGTTATACGTCTTGAAGACGTTGAAGTTCTTGAACAGCAGATATTTCGGGCCGAGATGGCCAGCAGGCACCCAGAGCTCTGCGAACTCTGCGCCTTTCGTGTCGAAGGCGCCGCCGGTGATGGGGCTGAGGCCGGCCGCGACCCAGGTTTCCATGCGACGCTCATTGCCATCGGCGAGGCTGTAGTCGAAGTCTGCGGGCAGCGTGACTTCGAGCCCCCAGGGCTGGCCTTTCACATAGCCGGAACGGGCGAGATAATTGGCGGCGGAAGCGAGCGCGTCTGCCTGGCTTTTCCAAACATCGCGCTTGCCGTCGCCGTCGAAATCGACCGCGTGGGCGATATAGGTGGACGGCATGAATTGCGTGTGGCCCATCGCGCCGGCCCAGCCGGAACCGAGATCCTCGCGCTTCGCATAGCCCTTCTCGACGATCGTCATCAGGGCATAGAGTTCGTCTTCCGCGAATTTCTGGCGGCGGCCTTCAACCGCCATGTTGGCGAGGGCGTTGGGCGCGTCATCAGTGCCCATGAAGCCGCCATAGCTGGTCTCCATGCCCCAGATGGCGAGCAGGACCTGACGGTCGACCCCGTAGCGCGCCTCGATCTGGGCGAGCGTGCCGGAA
This sequence comes from Hyphomonas sp., assembly GCA_003486945.1. GTDB lineage: Bacteria > Pseudomonadota > Alphaproteobacteria > Caulobacterales > Hyphomonadaceae > Hyphomonas. The sequence continues at coordinate 6,857 of DNFL01000327.1, forward strand.
AGCTCTGCGAGCTTTGCCTGTCCACTATTGATGCGGGTGGTGCCGAGCGGGACGCGCAGGTATTCCCAGATGGGCTTGGCAAATTCGGCTTGTGCGCTGGGCGCGGTGGCGGCCTGCACTTCTGTGCCGAGCCAAAGCGGCAGCGGGCGGATATCCTTCAGCATGGATTTTACCAGCGCCCGGTCATGGCCGGCAGCAACGGCGCGGGCGGAGAAGTCGATACGCCAGGCATCCATGGCGAGATGGCCGGAGGAGGTGTAGAGGATCGGGCCGGTTTCGGGCGCGGGAACCGTCACCACCGGGCCGGGTTTCGGCGAGGGCGGCAGCGGCGGGCCGGCGGCGCAGGAGGTGAGCACGCCGCAGATTGCAGCGGTAACCATCCATCTGGAACGGGACCAACCCTCGAGCAGCATTTGGTTCATTCCCCTTGGAAGCTGCGGATCACAGCGTTCTAACTTGACTTGGCATGCCGGATTCATTACGCGCTCCGCTTTCCCAATTCCTAATCGTTCCAGGCCAGACCCATGAAAGTCCGTTCGTCCCTCAAATCGCTCAAGTCGCGTCACCGCGATTGCAAGATTGTGCGCCGTAAAGGCCGGGTCTACGTCATCAACAAGACTGATCCCCGCTTCAAAGCAAAGCAAGGCTGAGCCCAAGATGAATGGGCTTTGAGGCGCCAGAATGGCAGCCCGGATCGCCCTTTTCGATCTTGGCGGGGTGATCATAGACTGGTCGCCTGCCCGTCTCTACAGCAAGATTTTCGCGGATCGGGCCGAAATGGACCGGTTCCTATCTTCCATCTGCACGATGGACTGGCATACGCGCCATGATGCCGGCGTCAGCTTTGCCGACAATGCCGCGCCGCTGATCGCCGCCTACCCTCAGTATGAAAACCAGATCAAGGCCTGGCGCGGACGCTGGATGGAAATGTTCGACGGCACGATTGCCGGCTCCGAACGTCTCGTGGAAAGCCTCGCCGGGCGCGGCACGCCGCTTTATGCGCTGTCCAACATGCCGGCAGAGACCTGGGGCGACGTGTTCCCGGCCTATCCGATCCTCAAACGGTTCCGCCAGATTGTCGTTTCCGGGGAGACAGGCCTCGTGAAGCCGGACCCGGCCATCTTCCAGCTGACGCTGGCGCGGATGGGCGGGCCCTCCCCCGACGAGGTGCTGTTCATTGACGATGCCCCGCGCAACATCGCGACGGCAGATGCCCTCGGTTTCCGCACGCACCTGTTCCGGGATTCGGCGAGCCTTGAGCGCACGCTGATCCTTGAAGGCCTGCTCTGAGCCTCGCGATTGCCGGGCGCGGGGTTCGCGCCATATAGTTGGGGGTGATGCTGCGCGCTTTCCTCCTGTCCATTCTGATGCTGTTGGCCCCCGCTGCGCTGGCCGCGCCGACCGAGCAGATGTTCGAGCGTCTGATGGCAGCGCAGGACGAGGCCGAAGCGGCGGACGTGGCTGATGATATCTGGGCGACATGGCTGGAGTCCGGATCGCCGACCGTGGACGTGCTGATGCAGCGCGCGATGCTGGCGATTGCGGCAGACGAAGCGCAGACGGCGCATGAACTGCTCGACCGCGTAATCCTCATCAAGCCGGACTATCCCGAAGCCTGGCATCGGCGCGCGGGCCTGTTCCTTGCCGAGGAGAATTATCCGGAAGCGTTCCGCGATCTCAACGAGGCGCTGAAACTGGAGCCGCGCCATTTCGGGGCGTGGATCGGCATGGGCGTGATGCTGGAAACACTCGGCGGCGAGAAAGAAGCGCTGGCGAGCTACCGCGAGGCGCTGGCGATCTATCCCCTGCTTCCGCAGGCCCGGCAGGCTGCGGCGCGCCTTTCCCGGAAGGCTGAAGGCACGGAGCTTTGAAACGCATGCTGACGGTTATAGCGGCGTCGGTTTCCGCGCTGGGGCTTGGCGCTTGCGTGACGAGCATCGCTTACACCTCGAAAGTCGAAAAAGCGCTGCCCGCCGAGGGCGATCTTGTGCCCGTGGCGGGCCATGATGTGCATGTGCTGCGGCGCGGCGAAGCCGGCCCGCCAGTGCTGATGATCCACGGGGCGAGCGCCAATGCGCGCGAGTTTTCCTGGACGCTGGCGCCGCGGCTGGAAGACAGCATGCGCTTGATGATGGCCGACCGGCCGGGGCATGGCTATTCGCGCCGGTTCGACGGGGCCGAAAGCCTGGCGATGCAGGCGCGGCAGATGGCCGGCGTGCTGGACGCGCTGGCGCCGGACGAGAAGGCGGTGATCGTCGGGCATTCGTTTGGCGGGGCAGTCGCGCTGCGCGTGGCGCTCGACCGGCCGGAGCTGGTTTCGGGTCTCGTGCTGCTGGCGCCGGTGACGCATGACTGGGGCGGCAGTGGCACGGCCTGGTATAACCGCGCGGCGGCGCCGCCGGTGGTCGGGCATGCGTTCAGCCAGCTGCTTCCGATCGTCGGACCGGCGCAGGTGAAAAGCGGCATCACCAGCGTGTTCGATCCGGCCCCTGCCCCGGAAAGCTATTTCGAGAATGCCGGGATAGGGCTTCTCTTCCGCCCGCCGAACTTCCGCGCCAATGCGCGCGACATGACGGCGCTGGAGGCCGAACTGGCAGCGCAATCGGCGCGCTATGGCGAGCTGCAGGTGCCGGTGACGGTGTTCTCCGGCAGCGGCGACACGGTGCTGAGCCCGGCGAAACATGTTGGGCGGCTGAAGCAGCAGGTGGCGGTGGACCTCGTGATCCTGAAGCATGAAGGCCACATGCCGCATCACGGCGAAGGCGACGCTGTCGCTGACGCCATCCGGCGACTGGCGTTCGGGGCCGAGACCCGCTAAGAGCCTCGCCTTTGCTTCCCAGAATTCCGGAAAGGACCTGTCATGGCGGACAATGCCGAGATCACCAAGATCGATGAAACCACCCGGGAGAAGCTGCGCCAGACGGTCGCCAAGATCGAGCGGCTGGAAGAAGAGAAGAAAGAGGTCGCCGAGCAGATCAAGGAAGTCTATGCCGAGGCCAAGGCCATCGGCTTTGACACCAAGGCGCTGCGCGCAGTGATCCGTCTGCGGAAGATCGAGCGGGCAGAGCGCGAGGAACAGGAAATGATCCTCGAAACCTATCTCATCGCCCTCGGCGAAGCCTGAGATTGCCCCGCGGGGCAAATTCGCCTTAAGTCCGCGCCATGCCTAGGGAGGTCGATGAGCGCAAGAAGCGCGCCGCGCTGCGAAAGCTGCGCCGGGCGGCGGATCTTGCTGCGCAGGGCCTCGGGCCGCCGCTGACAGACTGGGAGGCGGCCTTCCTCGAAGAGGTCGAGGCGCGGGTTGAGAAATATGGCTCTGCCTTTGCGGACCCGACCAAGGGCGCTGAGGGCGAGGCGCTCTCCGGTCTGCAGCAGGCCAAGCTGAGGCAGATCGACAAGAAGGCCCGCGGCAAGGAGCCCAAAGGGCTGAAGGCGCGCAAGCGGATGGGGGT